>MGNZ01000096.1 GCA_001795235.1 Chloroflexi bacterium RBG_16_64_32
CGAAGTTGGCGTGGGGCAAAAGCGACGCCAGCTCGCGGCCGCAGGCAAGCGGAAACGCCTGGTCGTCGCGGCGGTGTACGACAAGCGTCGGCATCGTCAGATTGGGCAGGTATTTTCGCACATCCACCTGAAACAGCGCTTCCTCCAGCATGGCGGCGGCCACCTCACCGGAGGCCGCAGCCCTCTGGTAGTTATTTATGGAGTCAGCAATCTCCTTATCGGCGTCCGGGTGTTCGAACTCCACGACCGCCCTGGAGCCAATCCGCCACTCGGCCCGAATAAGGTCCACGAGCGCCCTGCCCAACGGCTCATGGCCGGTGGGCAACGTGTGGGCAAAGGTGGCGTACAGGATAAGATGGCTCACCCTTTCCGGGTGTTCGGCCGCAAATATGATCGCCGGCGGGCCGTTCATCGACCAGGCGAAGATGGCCACTTTCTCCACGCCCAGGCGATCCAGGACCGCCTCTATGTCCAGGGCCCTCGCTTGAACCGAGATGTTCTGAGCGTACCGGTCGGACAGTCCGCTGCCCCGCATGTCCAAGCGGATGAGGCGGCGGCGACCACCGGCGGAGAGTCCGTCCAAGAACCGGACCATGTAGCTGCCGTCCATGTCCAGCTCCAGGTGGGACACCCATCCGTTCACGAAGAGGAGCGGCGGGCCCTGGCCCGTCGTGCAATAGGCGATACTTGTTCCGTCTGAGGCGTTGGCGAAATGGATGTGCTGCTTCTGCACGGACCCGCCTTGATCTAGCGGCCAGTCGATAATGAAAGCATAGCACCGGCCGCAGGCGCTGGCAAAGCTACTCGCAGAGGGGCGTTACTTCCGGCACGCATCCACAAACGCCGCGAACAGGGCGTCCGCGTCCGGGCGCATCTCCAGCCGCTCCGGGTGCCACTGCACCCCCACCACCCAGCCGTGATCCCGGCTCTCCACCGCCTCCACCAGCCCTTCCGGCGAATAAGCCACCGGCGTCAGGGTCGGCGCCAGCCGATCATCCGTCACCGCCTGATGGTGACGCGAGTTCACCCGCAGGTCCGGCTGGCGCCCGTATGCCGCGGCGAGGCGGCCGCCATGGAGCGAAACGCTGTGCCAGCGCGACTCCCCCTCGCCGTCGGCGCGGTGGCCGTCGCCGTCGATGTGCTGGAGCAGGGAGCCGCCCAGCGCCACGTTGAGGAACTGGTGGCCGCGGCACACCGCCAGCACGGGCACGTCGCGCTCCAGCGCCCCACGAAGGAGCCGCAGTTCGTGGGCGTCGCGAGGCTTGTTGGGTGCGTCCGTCTCCGGCCCTCGCCGCTCCCCGTACAGGTCCGGGTCCACGTCCACGCCGCCGGCGAGCAGCAGGCCGGCCGCCTCCGGCGGCAGCTCCGGCCCGCCCACTACCAGCGCCTCGGCCCCCGCCCGACGCAACGAGTCGTAGTAGTGCAGCGTCCGCTCGAACGTGGGCGCGCGCCAGTGGGGCACGGCGATGCGCGGTATCATACCGATACTATACGCCAGTCTGAATCCCGCCTCCCGATAAGCGCGGCGGCCGGCTAGCCTATTTGACCAGCCGCCTGCGCATGGAGAATAGCGCCAATGCGTAAAATATCCCCACCACCACAACCATCCACGCTATGTCCCCCAGGTGGCTCCAATGAAGGTTGCCGGAGGTCAGCCCACGGTACACCTCCGCCGCGTGAGTTGCGGGAATCCACCAGGCCACAGTCTGCCCCCACTCCGGCAGCCGCTCTATCGGGAAAAACACACCCGAAAGCCAGAACATCGGCGTGATGAACACGGCGAAGAAGTAGTTCAGCGAGCTGATGGACCAGGCCACCGAAGTGTAGGAGAGAGATATGCTGGCGAACATGACGCCGGTCAGGACCGTCACCGGCAGCACCAGGATCGCCAGCGGCGAGTCCACCAGCCCCCAGGCGGTGATGACCACCAAGATGTACGTGGCCGATATGAGACCGCGCGTGGCGCCCCAGAGTATCTCCCCCGTGATAACGTCCTCAACGCTCACCGGCGTGGCCACGATCGCGTCGTACGTCCGCTGGTTCTCCATCCGGAAGAAGGAGCCCCAGCCGCACTCAGCGGAAGCGGACCACATCGGCCACACGGCCAGCAGCCCCGGCGCGATGAACTCGATGTAGGGCTGGCCGCTCTCCAGCTCCACCAGACCGCCCAGCCCCACCCCCAGCGCGAACAGGGTAATAACCGGCTCCACCACCGGCCAGATGATCTCAGACTTCCATAGCTGCAGGTACACGTCGCGGTTCCGCTGCCATACCCGCAGCGCCCGCAGCGAGACGTCCGGCCAGCGGAAGGTGGGACGGCGAAGGGCGATCGAGGTCACTCTTGCAGCCCCCTTCCCGTTAGCCGGAGGAACACGTCCTCCAGGTTGGGTCGCCGGTATACGACCTTCGATGCCTCAAGCTTCAGCGCGGCGGCGTCGATGCCGTCACCGGCCCGAACGTAGACGTAGATGATGTCCTCCACCTCTTCCACCGTCACTCCGTCCATGGCATCCAGGCGCTCCATCAGTGGCCTCCGTTCCGCTTCGCCCACGTGTACCTCCACCACCTCGCGCCCGGCGAACCGGTCGATCAGTGCTGCCGGCGTCTCCTCAGCGATGATCTTCCCCTGAAAGATGATGACGAGGCGGTCACACAAGTGGGCAGCCTCCTCCATGTAGTGCGTGGTTAGCAGCATCGTCACGCCCTGGGAGCGCAGCTGACGCAGCTTCTGCCACACCATGTGCCGCGCCTGAGGGTCCAGGCCCGTAGTGGGCTCGTCCAGCACCAGAATCCTCGGCGAGTTGATGAGGCCGCGGGCGATCGTGAGCCGCCGTTGCATGCCGCTGGACAGCGACGCGATGCGGTCGTCCTGGCGGTGCGAGAGCTGGAACAGCTCCAGCGCCTCACCGATGCGCTCATTCACCAGTCGCGGCGGCAGGTCAAAGTACCGGCCGTAGACCTGCAGGTTCTGCCGCACCGAGAGGTCTGGGTCGAGGTTGTTCTCCTGGGGAACGACGCCGATCGCGCCCTTGATGCGGCGCGGCTCGCGGCGGACGTCCATGCCGTCCACGGTGAGCTCGCCCCCTGTGACGGGCGACACACACGTGATCATGCGGATGGTGGTTGTCTTGCCGGCCCCGTTAGGCCCAAGAAAGCCGAAGCACTCCCCGGCCCGGACGGAGAAGGAGATGCCGTCCACGGCTGTTAGCGCGCCGTAGCGCTTCACAAGGTCTCGTGCGCAAATGATGTCGGACATAGCGGTACGTCAGGTAATCCATTTGTGGCTCTAGGTATGTTATCAAAGGGGCTCACCGGGCGGCAATCGATGCCACCGATCCCTCGCCGGTCAGGCCTATGCCTGACCCCTCCGGCGGGCGGAACGACATAGGCCCATGACGTCGACAGCGCCCCGCGCCGACATGAAAGGCCGGGCCTCTGGGGCCCGGCCTGGTCTCACACTGGCTGGAGTCTACTCCTCTTCGCCCTCGTCCGACTCCTCATTCTCGCTGTCCTGGTCCCGTCCGGGCGTGCCGCCGAACTGGTGTACTGCAACTTCCGCTTCATGGGAGTCCCGGCTGGTTTCCCAGTCTTCCCCATCTTCAGAATCGTAGTAGGCCTCGTCCGGCGAGTCCTGCCGGATAAGCCGCTCCTTGACGTAGGGCCGGAACGCCTCGGTCACCGCGGGTGGGAAGGACAGCTTGCCTAGCTGGCTCGGGTGCTGGAACGTCTCGCGGATGAACACCTTAACGTCATTGTCGCCCAGGCGGCTGATGGCCGCCACGTATTCGTTGCCGCCGTCCATGAGCTTGATCAGCCTCTGGGCCATCCGCGGCTCAATCTCGCCGATGAACTCCCCCTCCGTGCTCCCGACCACGAGCGAGCCGTTATCCAGCATTAGATTCACCTCATCACCGGCGGACATGCGAGCGGCGACCTCCATCTTGGGCCTCAGCAGCATGGTCACGCTGGTCTTGCCGGTCTCCTCGATGAACATCTGAGGCGAGAGCTTCTGCGTTGCCCGCCGTGGCGCCATCTTCTTGCCCACTATAGCCAGGCGCGACAAGTTCTTGCGAGCTATCGAGTTCAGGGGGTCGATCTCCTGCGCCTTCTGGTACGCCTCCCGCGCCTCGCCGTACCGGCCTAGCTCGGTCAGCGCCTTGCCCAGCCGGTTGTAGGCGTCCGCGTCCGCCGGAAAGCGACTGATGATGGCCTTGTTCAGGCCAACAGCCTCATCCCACCGGCCCTGGAGCGCCAGCTGTATAGCAGTATCGGTCTGCTGCTTCTTAGCCTTTGCTCTCTCTTCTGCCTGGAAGACCATCTTCTACTCCATTTCCATTCCAGTTCACTGAGCGTGCCGCATTTTAGGCTCGGCTGACGCACATCTGCAAGTGGGTTTTGGTTATGCTACGGTTATAACGTCGCCGCCGTCGCAAAGGTTTTTAGCCACTCAGATTAGACGGAGGATTTCTCATTTTGTTACCGGCAATCTCCTCAGAATTCTTGACCCCGCGAACGCCAACGCCTTCACGACCCATCAACTGGTTGGAGCAACTCTGCCAGCGGGCGAGCGTTCTCCCTCATGGAGAGACGCGCGGACAGGCCTGAGGTGGATTCGCCTGCGGAGGGCTACGGCGGCGGAGAGCTAGAATGGTCGGGGTGGGCGGATTCGAACCGCCGACCTCACGGTCCCGAACCGTGCGCTCTAACCTGACTGAGCTACACCCCGCATTTGAATGCAGATGGATGTTATCAAAACCACGCACAGACTGTCGAGAAGAGCCAGGGTGGTTGCAGTGCTGAACGCGGATGACCCTGGACGTAAGGACGCCTAGCGCCGATGCAGGAGCAGGGCGGCAACGGCGGCACCTTCTTCTTTAACGTTAACGTAGTTTTCCTCTCTCAGATCGCCATCTACGGCCTCGCCTTCGGCCTCCGCGTCGTTCTGGCCCGCGGCCTGGGCGACGAAGGCCTGGGCACCTACTCCCTCTTCTTTCTTGTGGCAATCGTCGTGGGCGGCATCGCCAACCTCGGCGTCGGCCTCGGCAACATCTACTTCCTGAACAAGGGGACTCATTCCTACCGCGTCCTCCTCGCCGGTACCCTATTCGTGCTCGCCACCACTTCCGTGCTGACCTGGCTGCTGGTCGCCGCCTACGGCCTCATCGCCGAACCCAACCTGTTCGTCTCCGGCCGGCCTTTCTGGCTGTACGCCGCCGCCCTACCCGCTGTCATCGCCTACGTCCTCCTCACCTCGTTTCTCCACGGCTCCAGCCGCTTCCCGGCCCTGACCGCCGTCGCCCTCGCCCAGGGGCTCTCCGGCCTCCTCATGGTTGCCGGCCTTTACGCCGCCGGCGCCCTGGACGTGTTCGGCGCCCTGGCCGCCTGGGCAGGCTCCTTCCTCCTGGCTGATCTCATCGCCCTTGCCCTCATCGGCGTCCGCAACCTCGAGCTCGGCCGCGTCCTCCGGCCCCAGTGGCCCGTCCTGAAGGACCAGATCCGCTACGGCGCCCAGGGGCAGATCGCCAACCTGGCCCAGCTCTTCAACTACCGCCTGGACCAGTTCCTGATAGTCGCATTTATCTCACGCGCCGCCGTCGGCCACTACACCGTCGCCGTCGGCCTGGGCGAAAGCGTCTGGTGGATCTCGTCAGCCGTAGCCATGGTGCTCTTGCCCCGCCTCACCCAGATGGACCCCCAGCGCGCTCAGGAAATGACCCCACTTATCTCCCGCAACACCGTCCTCGTTTCTATTGGGGGGGCCGCTGTCCTCATGGCCGCCTCCCCCGTTCTCATACGGGTCCTCTTCGGATCCGATTTTACACCAGCCACCACACCCCTCATGCTCCTGATGCCCGGCATCATCGCCGGCAGCGCCACCCGCGTCCTGGGCAGCTACCTGTTCAGCCAGGGCCGGATAATCTACAACACGTACGCCACTTTCATAGCCCTGGGCGTGACGATCGTCCTGGACCTGGCCCTCATCCCCTGGCTGGGGGTGCCGGGAGCGGCCATCGCCTCCTCCATCGCCTACGTTGCCTCCCTGGTAGCCACCCTCTACTGGTACCGCAGCGTCTCCGGCGGCGGCGTATGGCAGGCCCTCGTCTTCCGCCCCAGCGACGTCCACTTCTACGTCGACCTGCTACAGAGGCTGCGCGCCTGGGCCCGTCCCGTTGAGAAGAAGGCCACCTAGCGATGAGCCGGATCATATAGGCGGTGCAGACAGACCTTCGGCGTCCGGCATGCCGCCGGGCGGGGCAACTGCACACCAGGCGCGTTGAATGGTATGCTTGTCCGTTGATTCGAGGCGCCGGCCCGCCGCCGAAATGGGGAGGCCCGTAGGGGCCCTCGCCGTCGAACACCTAGAACGCAAGAAGCTGCGCAGAGACTGGAAGGAAGAGTTCTGAAACTGGTAGAGTCAGGCAGACGCTACGGCAGCTCATCGAGGCCCTAACCGTGGAACTGGAGTACCCCCCAAGAAACAGCGACGCCGCGGCCAGGCGGCTCCGCGACTTCATCGGCGCGACGATTGGACTTTCCATCCTGTGGCCCCTGATTCTTTTCTTGGCCGCCCTCATCAAACTGGATTCGCCCGGGCCGGCGTTTTTTGTGCAAAAGAGGGTGGGTTACCGCGGGCGGGCCTTTACGTTATACAAGTTTAGGACTATGGTCGTGGGTGCAGAGGGGCAACAACCGGAGATAAAGGACTTCCGAACTCATAAGTTTGAGCCCTTGAAGCCCCCAGGGCGCGATAGCAGGATCACCAGGGTAGGATGGATACTTCGCCGGACGAGCCTAGATGAATTGCCTCAGCTGTTCAACGTGGTCAAGGGACAGATGAGTCTGGTGGGACCGAGACCGGAGACGCCCAAGGTCGTCGATAAGTTCCCGCCGGCCTACCACCTGCGACACGAGACGAAGCCGGGACTGACCGGCCTGGCCCAGGTAAACGGCCTCTCCGACATCACCTATCACGAGAAGGTGATGTATGACCTGGAGTACGTCGGGAGGCAGTCGTCCCATCTTGACGTCGCCATCCTCATGAGGACCGTCCGGGTGCTTCTCAGCGGTAAGGGACGCTAACGCCGTGCGTATGCCTAAATGGTCGCAAGTGGCACGCGTCC
>MGNZ01000097.1:0-669 GCA_001795235.1 Chloroflexi bacterium RBG_16_64_32
ACCCTCGGGGATCGTGTTGTCCGGGTCGACCAGCGCCTGGTTGAGGTAGTAGCCGGGTTGCGTCGCCGTGAAGGCCTTGACGGTGATCGTTCTGCTGGACGGCGCCGGGATAACGTTGCTCGTGCCGTCGATGGTCGCGCCGGTGCAGTTCACGACGTTGCCGGAACCAAGGCTGCAGAGGAAGGCGTTGGGGTTAGCGGGCGGCACCGCGCCGTCCTTGGCTTCGATGTAGACGAAGCCGGCGGGCAGGGTGTCCCGCACCGCGACGTTGAACGCCGGGTCGCTGCCGCTGTTGGTCACCGTGATCGTGTAGATGACGATGCTGCTGGTGGCGACGCTGCAGTCCGGGTCGGCGCTGTCCGTCAGGCCGTCGGAGCCGTTGTCTATCCCGTCGCTGCAGGAGCCGGCACCGGCGCCGTCCTCGTCGCCAGTGGTCTGGACCTTGGTGATGTCCAGCTCGTTGAAGGCGTTCTGGCCGCCCGCGCCCACCGTGGCCACCAGGGTGGTGATCTGGGACTCGTTGTCGAACTCGTTGCCCTCAGGGATCAGGTTGCCCGGGTCCACCTTGGCCAGGTTCGGGTAGGTGCCCGGCGTGTTCGGAGCGAACATCTTGATGGTGATGTCCCTCGACGTCGGGACGCCGGGGATAACATTGATCGTGCCGCTGAG
>MGNZ01000097.1:698-1148 GCA_001795235.1 Chloroflexi bacterium RBG_16_64_32
CCGTCGCTGAGCCGTCGTGCACGCACGTGAAGGCGTCGGAGGTGTCAGGGCCGGCGTCGGTGTCCTTGGCCTCGATGAACCGCGCGCCCGTGGGCAGGGTGTCCTGCACCACGATGGCGCTTACGGGGTCCGTCGCATCGTTTTCGACGTGGATGTTGTAGATGAGGATGCCGTTGGTCGCGACGGTGAAGGAGGCGTCCGGAGGGACCGCCGTCGGCGACGGGTCGGTCTGGGTCTTCGTGATCTTCAACTGGTTGTAGGCGCTGAACGAAGCCCCGCCAACCCTGACGATCGTGTCTTCGAACTCGATGTTGTTGAGCTCATTCGCCTCCGCGATCTCGTGCAGCGGGTCCACCTTTGCCTCGTTGTGCATGGGCCCGGTCGGGCCAGCGACGACGGGCATGGCGAAGATCTTGATCTTGATCGTGGCGAAGTCGTCACCCGGCAGCC
>MGNZ01000097.1:1171-1312 GCA_001795235.1 Chloroflexi bacterium RBG_16_64_32
GCGGTGCCAAGGAGGTGGCCCTGCTTGCACTCGACGGAGTGGACAGGAGCACCAGCGGCGTTATAAGAGCACTGAAAACCGTTATTCCCCTCAGCGGAGAGGAAGATCGTATTCGCCGGCAGGATGTCCCACACCCGAATA
>MGNZ01000097.1:1584-1676 GCA_001795235.1 Chloroflexi bacterium RBG_16_64_32
ATCGTGGCCGTAGCGCCCGGGCCAATCGTACCGCCGTCGCACTTCACTACGTTGGGTTTCGGGTCCGTCAGATCCAGGGCACACACGAAGCC
>MGNZ01000097.1:1886-4852 GCA_001795235.1 Chloroflexi bacterium RBG_16_64_32
CGGATCCGGGCTGTCGACCTTGGTGATCGACAGGTCAACGGCCGGCTTGACCTCCGTGATGGCCGAGGCCGTGGCGCTGACGCCCGTGTTCCTGATGTTTCCCGTGACGGTCGCCGTGTTGATGACCGTCGTGCCGGCGTCGGCGATGACCTGGCCCGTGATGGTCACGTCCATCGTCCCACCCGCGTTGAGCGACCGGATCTTGCAGGTGACCTGGGGCGCGGCTACCGTGCAACCACCCGTGTTGCCGACGACGCCGTTGGTAACGACCATGCTCGCGGTAATGCTCGCCGCTTGGAGCCCCTGGGTGCCGTCCACCACCACCACGTCATCCGCGCGGCTGTTCGGCCCGCTCCCCGTGTTTTCCACGTGGATGCTGTAGGTCAGCGTTCCGCCCGGGACCACAGGGTCGGGGTCATCAGTCTTCGTAATAGTCAGCGCAGCGGGCAAGGGCGCCGACGTTACCGTAGTCGTTATCGCCGCTGAAGTGTTGTTCAGATCGTTGCTCTCCGGGATGGTCTGGTTCGGGTCAACCACCGCGGTGTTGGTAATAGGGCCGAGAGCGGCCGGCGCGGTGGCATTGATCGTGATAGTGGCATTTGAACCAGCGTTCACCCGGCCGCCATCGCAGACGACTGTTACCGGCGGGGGAGTCGCACCCGCTGGAGTGCAGACAAACAGGCTGTTGCCGGTGGCAGAGACCAGGGCCACTCCTGCCGGCAGGGTATCCACCACCCTAATGTCAGTGGCGTTGACCGCGCCGGTGTTGTTCACCGTGAGGGTGTAGAGAAGAGGGCTTCCGGCTACGACGTTGGAGGGCCCGGCCTTGTTGACCGTCAGGTCCGCGAGCGGCGACGGAGGGTTGTTGGCAACCTGCGTTGTAGCCGTGGTGGACGAAGTGAAGTTCTGCGCCGACTTCGTACCCGTGACGCTGGCCGTGTTGTTTATCGTCGTGCCGCTGGGCGCGGTGACCTTGCCGGTGATGGTGACCGTCCATGACTCGCCTCCCCTGAGTGAGCCAGCCGAGCAGGACACGAGATAGTAGGCCTGGAAGTAGCTCTGAGTGCAGTTCCCCTTGGTGCTGGTCAGGGACAGTTGAGGCAGCGCCGGCGGATCGGTTAACGACCCGAGGTGGTTCACCTGATCGGTCATGATGACGTTATCCACCTTCGCACTGGCGGTGTTTACGACCGTGAGGGTGTACGTGAGAACGGCGCCGGACTCCACCGGGTCGGCGCTGTCCGTCTTCGTGATAGAGAAGGGGCTGGAGGGGTCCGCTGACACCAGCCTAATGGCAACCCCCCCTAACGCTACCAGTGCGGCGATAACTGTAAGTGTGGCCGCAACGCGCGAGATCCGGCGAATTGCGCCCCGCCTCCTCATTGTCGTCTCCGGTCCGGCGAGATCATCACTGTTGATCGGCATCCCGACCCTCCTCCGCAACTATGGCCTAATAGCTCGCGCGCTGCACGCGTCGCTCCGGACGTGGCGCAGCTGCTTCTGTTCATGTTTCCTCTCACGAGACCTTGGGCAGACGGCGCACCATGAATTCCACCGGGGACGATTCGCCTTGCCCTCCTCCATCCCTTTCTTCCTCGGGAGCCTCTCTCCGACGAACCAGCATGCGGGCCCTGCTGGCGAGTTCGCCCACAGTGAACGGTCGCGGCAGATAGAGGTCAGCGCCGCACTTTAGCGCCTCGGCCTCGCGCGTCATCCCGCCGCTCCCGATAACCATCACGGGCGCCGCGGTTAATCGGCGTGTCAGAGAGATGACCTCTTGGGGTCGCAGGGGCTCGGTCTCCTCGGCGAGGATTATCAGGACGGGCTTCAGGTCCAACACTCCAGTTACTCCTTCGATCGGCGTGGCCCTCTGTGCTACGTCGAAGCCGTCCGCGGCCAGGACGGCCGAAATACGGCGCCTTTCGTCGGCATCCTGATCGACAATCAGGACGAAGTCCTGCATGGCCACTCATTATAGGAGGGTGCATGTGACTATTTCGCGAAAAATTTGTGATGGAAGAGGGAAATCTTCGGGGCTTTGCTGGGGGTGGACGGGCGGACGGGCGGTGGCCGGGCTACGCGACTCGCCGGTCAGGACGGCTCGCTCCGATCGTCCTCGATCAGCTTATAGCCCACCTTGGGAAGTGTAACGATTGAGGCCTGCGAACCCGGGACTTCTCGGAGCTTGCGGCGCAGATGCTGGATGTACTTGCGCAGATTGGCAGCGTAGAGCTGGCCGTCTTCTCCCCAGATGACGCTGCACAGGGATTCTTTCCCGGCAACTAGCCCGTTGCGCCTCGCCAAATGGAGGAGGAGATCGAATTCGGTGGCGGTAAGATGGAGCCGCTGACCGCTGATCCGAGCCTCATGGCGATCGGGATCCACGGTCAAATCGCCACAGCTGGCCGGGCTGTTTTCCCGAGGGCCAAGCGTTTGAACTCGACGGAGGGCAGCCCGCACCTTGGCGACGAAGACTGACCGGTTGATCGGTGCCTGGAGGTAGTCGTCAGCCCCGGCCTCAACAGCCTCGATCAGGTCGCCTTCGTTGTACTCTCTGGAGACGACAATGATGGCAGCGGTGCTGACCTCCCGCGCTTCTCGAACTAGACCCAGCCACTGCGAATCGGAGCCATGGGAGTCGATGACGATCACGTCCGGCCGTAATCTCCGGCACAGCTCCAGTGCCTGTCGCCCCATCCGGGAATGCGCAACTGCTGCGCCTTCCCACCCAAGATGCAGCGCCGAGATTACATCGCGGAATCCCCCGCCGCCCCCCTCCAGTACGAGAGCGTTCATGAGCTGCCTCCGCCATCAAGGGATGCGCTTTGCTGGCCAAGTTAGCCACAGAGAAGAACCGGAATTGCGACTTCACGCGAGGAGGGAAAATTCAAGGCGCAATTTACCACGTTGTGGATAACCCGTCAAGACCAATTAGGGGGTCTCGGATGCTGGCTGCCAATCCGGCG
>MGNZ01000098.1 GCA_001795235.1 Chloroflexi bacterium RBG_16_64_32
CCTCCTGATGAGAACAGGACCTTCGGCGGCGTCGCCGGGGGCGCCTGCTGCCATCCGAGCCGCACCGCCTCCGCAAGATACTCATCGACATCTCTCTTGAGGTAGGGGTCCCACTGCCTGCTCTTCCCGCTGATTTCCCGCAGGCCGCCATGGTAGTACCAGAAGAGCACCGCGCTCACGAAGCCCCTCAATCCGACTTTCCGCAGTAGCTGGAACATGGCCATCTCGTTAGTGAGGCCGTTCAGCCTCATGGCAACGTATGAAGGCAGCATGGGCGCCATTGCCCGAAGCGATTCAAAGCGGCCGAACCCCGTGGCGGACGGCACGCTCATCGTGCCCTCGATGATGAGGAACGGAAGCGCATCGTAGCCGGCGCCTTTCCTGCCCATCTGGCCGCACAGGGCGAAGAGCAGGATCTGGGCGCGCATCATCAGGTCGCCGTGGTAGTACTTCGACAGGCTGGCTCCGGCGACTCCGGAGACGGCGCGGGCTCGCGCGATGTCACGCGCCAGCTCGCGGATATCGCTGGGGTGGACGCCGCAAACTTCTGACGCCTTCTCAGGCGTGTACTCCACTTCGAGGCGATTCTTGAGCAACTGGAAGACAGGGGTAACCCGGACAGGGCCTTCCAACGTCTGCACCTCATACTCGCCTTCGAGGGCCGGGACGAGATTGCCCAGCCGCAGCTTCTGCCTCGGGGCCTTTGCCGGCCTCTTCGCGCGTTCGTCGAACACGTAAAACACGTCGTCCTTGCCGGTGCGCTTTACGTCGGATTCGCGCAGGAACAAAGCGGTGTCGGTGCGCACCAGCAAGGGCAGGTCAGTCTGCTCGCGGACGAAATCCGCGTCGTACAGACCTTCGGATATCACAACCTGTGCCATGGCGAGAGCGAGAGCCGCATCCGTGCCCGGCCGCACCGATATCCAGCGGTCGGCATGGATGGCAGAGGCGTTGTAGTCAGGGCTGATGGCGATGATGCGCGCGCCGTTATAGCGTGCCTCGGCCAAGAAGTGGAAATTGGGAATCTGTGTGTAAGCCGGGTTTCCGCCCCAGACAAGGATCATATCGGAGTAGAAGTAGTCGTCAGCCGAGCGACAGGCGATGGGCGTCCCGAACGTGACGGCGGCTCCCTGCTGCTCGTCGCCGACCTCGGTGTTGAGGTCGAGCGTGATGGCGCCGAGGAGATGCGCGAAGCGGTGAACCGCCGTGGCCGCCGCAAGGCCCGTGGCGTTACTATCGAAGACGACTGCCTCCGGGCCGTCCCGCACGAGCACATCAAGGATGCGGTCCGCGATATCGGTGAGCGCCTCATCCCAGCTGACCTGCTGCCATGCGCCCTCGCCGCGCGCGCCGGCCCGCTTCAAAGGGTGTGTCACCCGTGCCGGCTGGTTCATGTTGAGGGCGTAGCAGGCGCCCTTCTGACAGCCCCTTGGATTGAAGTCTGGGACGGACGAGTTGGTCCGAGGATACTCGCCGACAGGCTCTTCAAAAGCCACCGCCCCGTCCTTCACATACACGTTGTATGCGCAGCTCCGCTGGTACCAGCAGTTGAGCAGGTGTGTCCCCTTGACGACGTTGTCCCATCGCCATCTTGCGCGGTACCTTTCGCCTGAGAATGAGCGCCTGCTCTCGGGCGTCGGAGGCGCGGTAGGATCCGCGCCGGGATCTGTGTTCGCCTGCATGGTCACCTCCTACGTAGCGATTCCCGCTACCTGCCCACGTAGCGGGGCGGCCGCTTCTCAGCGAAAGCTCGCGGGCCCTCCCTAGCGTCCTCGGAACCCATGATAACGCGGGCCGCTTCGTCTTCAAGAGCGTAACCTTCGTTGACGGGCCGCCCCAGGGCCTTCAGCACGGTCTCCTTGATCTTGCGCACCGCCAGCGGTCCGTTTTCGGCGATCTTGCCGGCGAACTCCTCGGCCATCTCCATCAGCTTTCCGGGCGAGACCACTTGGTTGACCAGACCGATGCGGTGGGCCTCTTCGGCGCTCATAGAGTCGCCCACGAGCAGGACCTCCATCGCCTTGCAGAAGGGGATCTGCCTCGGCAGCCGCACCAGGGAGCCGCCGCTGGGGATGATCGCCCGCTTCACCTCGGTCAGGCCGAAGGTGGCGTGCTGGGCGGCGATGCGAATGTCTGTGGCCTGGATGATCTCGGTGCCCCCGGCGAGGCAATAGCCGTTGATGGCGGCGATTATGGGCTTGTATAGGTCAAACCCCCGCAGGAGGGCGATGCTGATGAGGCGACGGTTCGACATGAGCTTCTCTTCATACTCATCCCCCGGCTGCCTGGCTCCGGCCATGAGCGGGATCAGTTTGCGCAGATCGGCGCCGGAGCTGAAGGCCCTGTCGCCGGCGCCGGTGATGATCGCCACCCGCAAGGAATCGTCGTCGGCGAAGTCCTGCCAGGCCTCGGCGAGGCGGACGACGACCTCGGCATCCAGGGCGTTGTGGACTTCGGGGCGGTTGAGGATGATGTAGGCGATCCCGCCCTTCTTCTCGTACACGACAGCAGGCATCCCGTTCGCCTCCTTACAGGCCCAGTTGGTGGGCGATGGTATTGCGCTGGATGTGGGACGTCCCCTCGCCGATCTCCAAGACCATGCAGTCGCGATAGAAGCGCTGGATATCGTGCTCCATCATGAAACCGGCCCCGCCGTGGATCAGCACCGCTGTCTTGGCGATCTCTGTGGCTGTTTCACTGGCGAAAAGCTTGGCCATGGACGACTCCGTGATGTAGGGCAACCCCTGCTCTGCCCGCCAGGCTGCCTGATAGGTGAGGAGACGGGCTGCCTCCAGGCGGGTGGCCATATCCGCGAACAGCCACTGTATGCCCTGGAACCCGCCTATGGGCTGACCGAAGGCCAGCCGTTGCTTCGCGAACTCCAGGCTGCGGTTGAAGGCGGCTCTGCCCAGCCCGACGGCGAAGGCGGAGGCGATGACTCGTCCTTCGGTCAGCGTCCGCAGGGCGCTCGCCAAGCCCGTGTTCTCCTCGCCCAGGAGATGATCGGCGGGCACCCGGCAATCCTCGAACGCCAACTCGGCGGTATGGGCGGCGCGCATCCCCATGGTGTGCAGCCGCCTGGCGGTGAAGCCGGGCGAGTCCCTGTCCACGATGATCAGGCTCAGGCCACGCATCCCCTGGCCCGGCGCGGTGACTGTCGTCACGACCAGAAAGTCTGCAATATCTCCGTTGGTGATGAGGATCTTGCTCCCGTTGACGCTATAGCCGTCTCCGTCTCTTGTCGCCCGCGTCTTCATGCCGCCGGGGTCTGAACCGGCGTCAGGCTCGGCGAAAGCCCAGGCGCCGATCTTGTCGCCCGCGATTCCCGGTCGCAGGTAGGCTTCCTTCTGATCCTCGGTGCCGAAGGCAGCCACCGCAGACAGGGCCAGGTAGACGTGGACGTAGATCCCCAGGAAGATGCCGGGCGAGGCCTGGGCCATCTCTTCCGCCATAATGGCGCCGCTCACCAGGCCCGCCTGCGAGCCGCCGTACTCCGGAGGGAATTTCGCCCCCAGGTAGCCCAGCGCTCCTATCTTGCGAATCAGCGACAGCGGGTACTCCCCCCGCTCGTCGCATTCACGGGCGATGGGCGCTATCTCCCTTTCGGAGAACGCGCCTACGGCCTTCCTGAACAGCTCTTGGTCGTCGGTGAAAGCGAAATCCATGGCCTACCGTCCCCGGAAGGCGGGCTGGCGCTTCTCGAAGAAGGCGCGCCGCCCTTCCTGATAGTCCTCGGTGAGGAGGCATGTCACCTGGGCGAAGTGCTCATAGTCGAACTCCGTCTTCAGGTCCTTGTCCAGACCGCTGTAGAGGGCCTTCTTGGTGAACTTCAGGCCGAGAGGCGGCCGCGACGACAGCCGCTCCACCATCGTCTGCGTGGCCGCGTCTAGCTCTTCGTGGGGGACGGCCCGGTTCACCAGGCCGATGCGCTCGGCCTCGCGGGCGTCGACGGGCTCACCGGTCATGAGGATCTCGCAGGCGCGCCCATAGCCAACGAGGCGCGGCAGTAAGTAGGTCGCCCCCATGTCCGCGCCGCTGATGCCGATGTTGACGAAGGCGAGACTGAAGCTTGCCCTCTCCGAAGCGATGCGTATATCGGAGGCCAGCGCCGTGCAGCAGCCACCGCCGACAGCGAGGCCGTTTACTTTGGCCACGACCGGCTTCTCGACGCTTCGGATCGCCAGAACATAGTCGAGGTAGAGGCCCACAATCTCGTGGGCCACCGTCGGGCTCATCTCGGGAGCGTCTTTAAGGTCAGCGCCGGCGCAGAAGGCGTCGCCGGCGCCGGTGATCACAACGACTCTGATCGAATCGTCGGCGCCCGCCTGCGCCAGGGCGGCCATCATCTCGTTGACGGTGTCGATGTTCAAGGCGTTGCGGCGCTGGGGGCGGTTGATGGTGATGGTCACTACCCCCTCGGCCTGTTCGTACAGGATGTTGCCAAAGGTCATGGCCTTTCTCCCTCCTCGGTCGAGCTTCGGAGGCGCCCCCTAGAGGATGGTGCGGCTCTCACGTAACCGGCCGATCTCTTCCCAGGAGTAGCCCAGGGACTCGAGCACCTCTTCGGTGTGCTGCCCGAGCTCCGGCGCCGGGCGGATCTGCCCCGGCGACTCGCTGAGCTGTACCGCCAGCCCCGGCAGGCGCAGCCGGCCCAGGTGGGGGTCATCGAACTCGATAATGTAGTCATTCGCCCGCAGCTGTTCGTCCTCAGCCAGCTCCTGATAGCTTTGCACCGCCCCGCAGGGGATCTCCTCTGTCTCAAGAAGCCGCAGCCAGTGGGCGCGCGGCTTCCGGGCGAACCGCTCGTCCAGGATAGCGATTAGCTCGGCGGCGGTCTCGTTGCGGGCCGCCGTCTCGGCGAAGCGGGGGTCCTCCTCCAGTTCCGGCAGGCCCACGATACGGCAGAGGGCAGGCCACTGCCGCGGGTCTATGATTGCGATGGTGAACCAGCCGTCCTGGGCCCGATAGTAGGTGAACAGGGGGCTGCGTTGCGTCCGTTGAGACGATGTCCAGGCCATCTTGCCCGTCAGCAGGTAGTGGGCGATGTGCCAGCCCTGAAGGGTGACCATCCCGCTCAGGAGCGATGTGTCCACCTTCTGGCCCTGGCCCGTGCGCTGGCGGTGAAACAGGGCCAGAAGTATCCCGCACGTCAGCACGAAGGCGCCGGTCTGGTCGGCGATGGTGGGGCCGACCGGGAGGGGCTGATCGGCGTCGGGGCCGGCATTGGCCGCCATCAGGCCGCCCGCGCCCTGGGCCACTATGTCCATGGCCGGCAGGCGCGCCCGCGGCCCTCGCGGCCCGAAGGCCGTGGCCGAAGCGTAGATGATGGCGGGGTTGTGTTGCCGGATCGCCGCGTAGTCCAGGCCCAGCCGTTCGACCACGCCCGGCGTCCAGCTCTGCACGAAGACGTCGGAGCGGGCGGTCAGCCGATAGACGACCTCCTTGCCCTCGGGGTGGCGCAGGTTGAGGGTGACGCTCTTCTTGCCCCGGTTGTGGGTGAGGAAGAAGGCGGAGATGCCGCTCGGTTGCAGTTCCAGGCCGCGGCCGGGGTCGCCGCGGCGCGACTCGATTTTGACGACCTCGGCGCCCATGTCGGCCAGCAGGGCCGTGGCCGCCGGCCCCATCTGCCCGATGCTCAGGTCAACGACGCGGACGCCATCTAGTGGACCCATTGTCGCCCCTAGCTGGCCGGCGGCTGAAGGCCGGCGAAGATATCCTCTCCGCTTACGTAGCGCCAGCAGTAGCGGTCGATGATCATGCCCTTGACCGTCTTGAGGGCCACCAACGGCGCCTCGGTGATGGCGGTGGCGACGGCCATCGCCTCGTCCAGCAGGCGGTCGAGCGGGACCACGCCGCTCACCAGGCCGATGCGCAGCGCCTCCTGGGCATCGATGCGGCGTCCGGTGAGGCAGAGATCGCGGGCCAGTCCGCCGCCGATAGTCTCGGCCAGCGGCCCGTAGAGGGTAGGCGCACCGAACTTGATCTCCGGGTGGGCGAAGGTGGCGTTCTCGGCCGCCACCCGCACGTCGCAGAGGACGGCCAGGTCGAGGCCACCGCCCATCGCCGATCCGTTGATGGCCGCCACCATCGGCTTGGGGAAGTTGATGAGCCGCAGGTGAAAGCGATCCGTCGATTCCATGAGGGCCTCGAGGTGTGCAGGCTCCCGCACGAAGAACTCGTTGCGGTCGAAGCCGGCGCAGAACACGGGGCCGGCGCCGGTGATCACGACGGCGCTTACGGCATCGTCGGTCTCCAGCTCCTGAAGGCACTGGTCGATCTCGTCCCGCAGGGCGATGGAGAGGGCGTTGCGCTTGTCAGCGCGGTTGAGCGTGACCAGGGCTACCTTGTCGCGCCTCTCCGTCAACAGCATTTCGTACGGCATTGGCTCCTCCTCCCTTCGTGCTCGCTCACTGCGTGGCCTGGAGCTCCAGGTGCTTCTCCGCCAGTTTCTTCAGCACCTCCTCTGCCTCCTCCATCATCTCTCGCACCACCTCGCCGGCCGACTTCACCTCCTGGATGGCGCCGGAGATCTGGCCGGCGGGCATGAGCCCCAGGTTCGTGTCGCCCCAGCGGATGGCGGCGTCCATCTTTGCGCTATCGACCATCATCTGGGCGGGGAAGGGCTTGATCTCCCCCTGCCGGTCCTCCCACTGGTCCAGGTAGCGGTTCTTGATGACGCGGCAGTCCTTGCCGGTGAAGCACCTGGTGACCTGGGTGCCCTCTTCGGTGGCCTCCACGATCT
The DNA here is from genome assembly GCA_001795235.1 of Chloroflexi bacterium RBG_16_64_32. Taxonomy (GTDB): domain Bacteria; phylum Chloroflexota; class Dehalococcoidia; order SM23-28-2; family RBG-16-64-32; genus RBG-16-64-32. The sequence goes on from MGNZ01000098.1 coordinate 6,743, forward strand.
TGCGCTTGTAGTTGTCGTGGCTGTTGGCCTCCCTGGTGGCCACGAAGCGAGTGCCCACCCAGACACCGCAGGCGCCCAGAGAGAGGGCGGCCATGAGGCCCCGGCCGTCAGCGATGCCGCCGGCAGCGACGACGGGGACGGGCGCGACCGCGTCCACGACCTGGGGCACCAGGGCCATGGTGGCGATGCGGCCGGTGTGGCCGCCGCCCTCGGTCCCCTGGGCGACGACGATGTCGGTGCCGCCCTCGGTGACCTTATGGGCGTGGCGGACGGTGCCTATCACGGCCATGATGGTCATGCCGTGATTATGCATCTCCTCCGCGTAAGGGGCGGGGCTGCCCAGCCCGGAGGCGAAAACGGGTACCTCCTCATCGAACATGACCTCGATCATCTTCTCCTGGCCGGGCCAGTTCTGAGCCAGGAGGAGGTCGACCGCGAATGGCTTATCGGTCAGATCCTTGACTTTGCGCACCTCGTTGCGCAAGGCGTCCGGGGTCATCAGGGCGGCGCCGATGACGCCGAGGCCGCCGGCCTCGGACACGGCCGCCACGAGCGCGGCCATCGCGACACCGCCCATGCCGGCCTGGATGATCGGGTACTCGATGCCAAGCTTCTCGGTCAGTTGCGTCTGGAACATGACACCCTCCTATCTCCCTTTGAACTGGGGTTTGCGCTTCTCGAAGAAGGCAGCGGCCGCCTCCTGAAGGTCCTCGCTGCTCATCGTGGCCGCCTCCAGGAACATGGACGAGTCCAGGGCCAGGTTGACGTGGTCGCGGAGGAGCTTGTTGATGGAGAACTTGGTCCAGCGGATGGCGAGCGGCGCCCCGCGGGCCAGTCGGCGGGCTATCTCCATGGCCCTGGGCAGCACCTGCTCCTGTGGCACGGCGTAGTTCACCAGGCCGATGCGCTCCGCCTCCTTGCCGTCTATCCACTGGCCGGTGAGGAGGTATTCCTTGGCGCGGGCCATCCCCACCAGCCAGGGCCAGATGACTACGCCGCCGTCGCCGGCCACCAGCCCCATGCGCACGTGGTTGTCGGCGAGGCGGGCGGACTCTGCCATGACAACGATATCGCAGAAGAGGGGGATCGTGGCGCCCAAGCCGGCGCCGTCGCCGTTGACCGCCGCCACGATAGGCTGCTCCACCTCCAGCAGGTTCGTCACGAGGCGGCGCACCATGTGAAATGGCACCGCCGGCCCGCCGGGGCGAAACTCGCCCGTCTTCATCCCTTCCACGTCGCCGCCGGCGCAGAAGGCAGAACCGGCGCCGGTGAGGACGACGGCCCGAACGTCATCATCCTTGGATAGGTCGACGAAGATGTCTTCCAGCTCCTGGTGCATCTGCATGCTGACGGCGTTGCGCCTCTCCGGCCGGTTCAACGTGACGACGCCGACGCCGTCGCCGTCCTTCTCGATGAGCAGCGTTTGGTAATGGGAGTAGTCCACGGCGTTTCCTCCTTTATCGGTCGTCGGGGATATGGCGCTCCGCCGGCCCGATGTACTTTGCCCCCAGCGCGTCTGGAATGACTCGCAGGGGTACGCCTTCCTTTATCTCCTCCACAACGTGGGCGACGATGGCGTAGCCGTAGCCGACGGCGGCCAGCGCCTCGATCTCGACTGGGTCGAAGCCCAGCTCACAGTGAACGGCGGCCACCACACCGGCAAGGTTTACCGGCAGGGGTTTGCCCAGCCGCTGGCGGAGGGCGGCGTGGATCGCCTCGAAGAGCTGGGCTTTCTCCCCCCAGCCCCCCAGCTCCTGCGCCTTGCGCCGCAGCAGCTCCGCCCGGGGCTCCGTCTCCTTGTGGATGGGGTGGCCGAAACCGGGGACCGTACCCTGCTCCTGCAGGTAGCGGTCCACGATGCGAGCGGCGGCATTCTCCCGGCTCAGCCCCTCCCGTTGCATCAGTTCGTGCGCCCCGTAGATCATCTCCGCCGCCGGGCGAGGCGAGCCGGTGACGGAGCCGTGGGCGAGGATGCCAGCGGCCACGCCGGGTATAGGCGATTCTGGGTGGGCGGAGGCTACGAAGCGGGCGGCGCAGGCCGCGGAGCTGATGAACTGCTGGTCCATCGCCACCTTCATCGTGAGCTCCCAGATAGCCGCCTGCTGCTTGGTGGGCAGCTCGCCCCGCAGCAGCAGCCACATCGCCTCCGCGTAGGAGAGCTTCTCCACGATCTCCTCCAGGGGGTAGCCGCGGACCCAGATGCGGCCTCCCTCGGCGCGGCTGATGCGGGTGGTCCAATAATCATTCCAGTCGCCACTCTTCATGAAATCGCCGATGGAGCGCCGTCCCTTCGGCCCGCGCGGATATGTGGCCACTGCCTAGACTCCTTCCCAGGGGAGGATCACCAGTCGCACCGGGTCGCCCTCCTTGCTCTCCAGCATCTCCAGGGCCTTGCTCGCTTCCTCCAGCGGCAGGCGGGCGCTGATGGAGCCGGAGAGGTCCAGTGTCCCCGACTTCACCAGTTCGATCACCCGGTCCAGGTCGGCGCGGGTGCTGCCGAAGGAGCCCAGGACGGCGTACTCCCGCCAGGCGAAGAGCGCGGGCGGCGGCAGGCCTATCGGCTCCTGTCCCATACCGACGATGACGGCGCGACCGCCGGGGCGAAGGCTGCGCACCGCCTGGGTGATGGTCTCGGGCTGGCCCACGCACTCCAGGGCCAAGTCTACGCCCCCTTCGGTCAGCCGGTGAACCGCCTTGTAGGGCGCTTCTGACTCCGCGTTGACGATCTCGTGGGCCCCAAGTTCCCTCGCCCGCTCGAGGGCCGGTTGCCGCACGTCTATGGCGATGACTTGGCCGGCGCCCAGGAGGCGGGCCAGTTGCACCGCGTGGGTGCCCAGGCCGCCGCAGCCGAACACCGCCACGCTCTCGCCCGGCTGGAGGGCTCCCCGTTCTGTCAGGGCGTGGAACGGCGTGGCCACAGCATCGGCCAAGATGGCCCCGATCTCGGAGGGGATGCCGTCGGGTAGTGGAACCAAACTGGCGGCAGGCGCTTTGACGTACCGGGCGAAGCCGCCGTCCAGGTCCATGCCCAGCACCCTTTGACCGCTGCACAGGTTGTCGCGTCTGCTGCGGCAATGGCGGCAGTTCCCGCAGCTGGCGCCGGCACGTACAATTACGGCGTCGTCAGCCTTCCAGGTGGAGGACTCCGGGCCGCAGGCGGCCACCGTGCCGGCGATCTCGTGGCCCAGGACTATGGGCGTCTTGCGCACCGGCACCGCGCCCCGCCACATGTGCAGATCGGAGCCGCAGACGCCGCAGGCGGCCACCCGCACCAGCACCTCCCCGGGCTCGAGGGTGGGCAACGGACAATCCTCGATCTTCAGGGGGGCGCCTGGAGAGTGCAGCCTGGCGGCAAGCATTACGTCCGGCATGATAGGCAGATCGATCTCAGCAACTATTGACGGCGTGCTAGTGGTCTGGTAGCCTAACGAGCGTTAGCCTAACGAGCGATAGGCTAACACGCGAGGACTCGCATGTCAACACGCATCTTGCCTGAGACCACCTCGTCCCCCAGGGGCGGCCACAGAACCCGGCGGCGCATCCTGGCCGCCGCCCTGCGCCTGTTCTCCAGGAACGGCTTTCACGGGACATCCATCCGGGGCCTTGCCCGCTCCGTGGGCCTCACCGAGGCCTCCATTTACTACCACTTCCCCTCAAAGCGGGCCATCGTGGAGGCCCTCTACGAACAACGCGGCTTCATGACGGCCCTGGACGAGCTGGAGCACCTGCCGGGGGAGGTGCCCCTTGACCGCCAGTTGGTGGCCAATGCCCTGGCCAGCGCCCGCCTGTGGGACGAGAACGCCGACCTCCTGCGGGTGGTCATAGTGGAAGTGCTGCGGGGCGACAGGGCGGCCTGGGCTGCTCACCACGAGCTCATGGAGAGGTGGCGCGGGGGCATACTTGAGCTCCTGGGCCGCTACCAGAAACGGGACGAGATCGATCCCTCTATCGACGTCGCTCAGGCGGCCAACTCCTGGGTTAACCTGATGTTTGGGCTGTTTATGGACCGCCTGCTGGCCCTCGGCAGGTTATCTCACCGTTCCAGCTTTCTCTCCCCGGAGTTCCGTCGCCAGGTCGAGGCAATGGCGCGCCGCTTCGCCGAGCGCCTCAAGGGACAGACCCGGAGAGGAGGCACTGATTGAGGACTAAATCTCAAACCATAGAGAGGGCACCGGCTCCGGACAAAGCCGCCACAGTCGTGTTGTTGCTCGAAGACGAGCCGGGGACGGACGACATCGTAGACCCCTCCCTATTCGAGCAGATGCGGAAGGAGGCGGTCGTCCGATATAGCCTGGACCGGCCCTTCGGCGATCTGCACTTTCCGATGCCGTATTCCTCGGCCAGCATCATGATGGCGACCTTCATGTTGCCCTCAGGCCAGACCAGATCCCTTCTCCCTGCGAGCCGACGCCTGAAGCCGGTGCAACTCGTTCCGGGTCGTGCTAGCATTCACCTGGAGGGGTGCCGGAGCGGTTGAACGGGACGGTCTTGAAAACCGTTGTGCGCCCTAGGCGTACCGTGGGTTCGAATCCCACCCCCTCCGCCAGCATGACGAACGCCCGGCCAGCCAGCGGGCGGGCAGGAGGTGAGCGATGCCCGTGAATCCGAGCCTCATCAAGGTGATGTCGGCGATGCACCTGTTCTGGTACCGGCTGACGGGAGGCGCGATCGGCGGGTCGTTTGGCGGCAACCCGATCCTTCTCCTGACGACGACGGGGCGCAGGACGGGGCGCAAGCGGACGACGCCGCTGCAGTACCTGGCGGACGGTGAGAACATGGTCCTGGCGGCGTCCAACGGGGGCAACCCCAGGCACCCGGCGTGGTGGCTGAACCTGGAGCATAACCCGGAGGCGGAGGTGCAGGTGAGGAGCGAGAAGAAGCGGGTGACGGCGGAAAAAGCGACCGGGGAGGAGAGGGAGCGGCTGTGGGGGCTGATGGTCGAGATGTATTCCGGGTACGCAGGGTATCAGGAGACGACGAAGCGGGAGATCCCGGTGGTGATCCTGCGCCCGCAGGGGTAGGGGCGGGCCAGAGGGATTATCAGGACGCTCTGGCCCTACCGCGCTGTCACCGGCGCGCCGACGTGCTCGCGGATG
>MGNZ01000099.1:0-8466 GCA_001795235.1 Chloroflexi bacterium RBG_16_64_32
CGGATGATTATAATCTGCCCAGGAGCTTGATAGCATCGGGGCGAAGCCGCGGGTGCCGCCGCACGCCCGGTTCGGCCCCGGCCCTGCCGCAGCGGGCCAAAGGAGGTCTTGTCATGCCCATCGGTTTTGAGCTGGCACCGGATGTGGAGGATGTTCGCCAGCGGGTGCGGGAGTTCATGGACAAGGAGGTCCGCCCCGTGGACGAGAAGCTGAGCGAAGAGCACGCCGATCGGGGCGCCTACGTCCAGGCGATCGTGGCTCTCCGAAAGAAGGCGCGCGAGGCAGGGCTCTGGAACCCTCATCTGCCGCCGGAGTGGAGTGGCATGGGCCTGGGGCCGGTGGGTATGGCTTTCGTATCCGCGGAGGCGGGGCGTACGACGATTGGGCCCTTCGTAATCAACGCCCAGGCCCCCGATGAAGGCAACATGCACACCCTGCATCACTGGGGGACGACGGAGCAGAAGGAGAAGTACCTCCGCCCCCTGGCTGAGGGGCTGTGCCGATCAGCGTTCGCCATGACGGAGCCGGAGGTGGCCGGCTCTGACCCCACGCTAATCCAGACCACCGCCGTGAAGGACGGCGACGACTGGGTGCTCAACGGCCACAAGTGGTTCGCGTCCGGGGCCCACGGCGCCAGGTTCGCCATCGTCATCGCCTGCACCGACCCTGACGCCGATCCACCGCAGGCCAGGAACTCGTCGTTCATCGTAGACACCCCCACCGAAGGGTGGGAGATCGTCCGCGATGTTGAGACGATGGCCGGCCCGGCCAACCACCCCGAGATCCGGCTCACCAACGTGCGCATCCCGGCGGAGAACATGCTGGGCGGCAGGGGCGAGGGGCACCGGTTGGGTCAGTACCGCTTGGGCCCGGCTCGCCTGGCGCACTGCATGCGCTGGATCGGCAACGCCGAGGTGGCGCTGGAGATGATGGTAGACCGGGCGCTGAAGCGCTACGCCCACGGCTCGTTTCTGGCCGAAAAGCAGGCAATCCAGTGGATGATGGCCGAATCGGCGATGGAGCTGTACACCGGCAAGCTAATGGTCCTACATGCGGCCTACAAGATCGAGAACGGCCTGCCGTTCAAGCAGGAGGTGTCCATGACCAAGGTGCACGTGGCCAACACCCTGTGGCGGATCATCGACCGCGCTATCCAGGTGCACGGCGCTCTCGGCTACTCCACGGACACCCCTCTGGAGCGGATGATGCGCACCGCCCGAGCCGCCCGCCTCGCCGATGGCGCGGACGAGGTGCACATGCAGACGATAGCGCGGAACATCATCTCGGCGTTCAAGAAGGACGGTAACACGAGGGCGGCAACAGGCGAGCTGTTGTAGCCCGTGCCGGGCGCTAGCCGGAGCCCGGGTCGTCGATCGCCCCCTCGATGTGCTCGAGGGAGAGGACGCGCCCGTCGGCGGCCAGCGACAGGGCGATGACGTCGATTCGCTGGTCAGCGGGGCAGTTTTCGGCGGCTTGAGCGTAGGCCTGGGCGGTGGCGATGATACGCGCCGCCTTGGACGCCGTCACGGACTCGGCGGCGGTTCCCAGTGCGTCGCCGCGCCGCGTGCGCACCTCCACGAACACCAGTGTCTCACCCCGCTCAGCGATTATGTCGATCTCGCCCTCTCGGGTGCGAAAATTGCGTTCCCGGATACGATATCCTGTCGCTTCCAGGTGGGCAGCGGCGACGCGTTCGCCGAAGGCGCCGAGGTCACGGCGGGCGCGGGTCATCACGGGGCGAATTATACGCCGCCGCGCATCTCCAGCAGCTCGCGGACGGGGGCGAACGAGCGCCGGTGGATATCGCACGGCCCCAGGCGCCGCAGCGCCTGCAGGTGCTGGCGCGTGGCGTACCCTTTGTTGCGGGCGAAGCCGTAGCCGGAGAACCTTGTGTCATGGCTGTCCATGTGGCGGTCGCGGGCCACCTTGGCTACGACAGAAGCGGCAGCGATGGAAATGCAGCGGGCGTCGCCATGGATTATCGCCGTCTGAGGCAGTTTGCACGCGGGGAGAGACAGGGCATCGATGAGCAGATGCTGGGGCCGGCAATACATATTGCCCACGGCGCGCAGCATCGCCTGCCGGGTGGCCTCGGCGATGCCGATGCGGTCGATGGCCGTGTGGGGTACGAAGCCGACGCCCACGGAGAGGGCGTCGCGCCAGATGTATGGCGCCAGTTCCTCTCTCTGCGACGGGGTGAGCTGCTTGCTATCGCGGACGTGGAACAGCCAGCGGAAGTCGGATCGGGGGAAGAGGATGACGGCGGCGGCGACCACTGGGCCGGCGAGGGGGCCGCGGCCCACTTCGTCTACGCCGGCCACAAGGTCCACCCCCTGACGCCAGAGTGAGCGCTCCTCGCCGAGGCTGGGGGCCGATGCCATAGCGTGGCCCATGCTAGCCGCCCGCCGCGTCGTTTGTCAACAAGCATAAGCGCTTTAGCTATTACCCGCGAATGGGTTGACAAGGCATAGGCGGGAAACTAAGTTGAGGTGAGCACCGTATTCTCGCACGGAGGGAATCATGCCTGTCGTTCGAGTGGAGATGTGGGCGGGACGGACACATGCCCAGAAGCAGGAGTTGGCGAGGGTGATCACGGAAGCGATGGTGAATATCGCGCACACAACTCCCGAGGCGACAATCGTCATCTTTGAGGACGTTCCCAAAGAGAACTGGGCCCAATCGGGCGCTCTCGCTTCGGACAAGGCGACGTAGGGCTGTAACCACTCCAGGGATACGACCGTCATACAGTCAGGTACAGAATGCCGGAGGCAGCTTTGTCTGCTATAATTGGATGGGTTCTAACGGGGTGGGCCCCAAAGGCCTGCCTTTCGATAGTCTAGGGTGGTCTGAGAGGCAATGTACGGACGCTGGCTACGAAATAGCTTCATCTATCTGCTGATCCTGGTGGCGATCGTCGCCATCGTTTTCACTCTGCTCCCCGGTGGGTCGAGCACCGTTGACCGACCTCTCACCGAATTCATAGCGGAAGCCAAGGCGGGCAATATTGAGAACGTGGACGTCGATGGTACGACGCTGAAGTACACGCTCCAGAACGAAGAGCAGACGTATAAGGCGAAGATGGAGGAGGGCGATACTGCCCGCCAGGTGCTCCAGGACGCCGGCATACAACCGGAGGACTTCCCGCCAATCAAGATCAAGGAGCGCAACTTCTGGAGCAACGTCCCCGGCCTTCTCATCAACTTCCTCCCCATCATCTTCATCGTCGCCATTCTGTTCTTCTTCCTGCGGCAGGCGCAGGGGGGCAACTCCCAGGCGATGAACTTCGGCAAGAGCAAGGCCCGTATGTTCAGCGGCACGCGCCCCAGCGTGACGTTCCTGGACGTTGCCGGCGTGGACGAGGCGAAGGAGGAACTGGGCGAGGTCGTGGAGTTCCTCAAGTTCCCGGAGAAGTTCGCCGCCCTGGGCGCCCGTATCCCCAAGGGCGTCCTCCTCGTCGGCGCGCCGGGCACCGGCAAGACGCTGCTGGCGAAGGCGGTAGCGGGCGAGGCGGGCGTACCCTTCTTCTCCATCAGCGGCTCCGAGTTCGTGGAGATGTTCGTGGGCGTGGGGGCGTCCCGCGTGCGCGACCTCTTCGACCAGGCGAAGCGTAACTCCCCCTGCATCGTGTTCATCGATGAGATCGATGCCGTGGGCCGGCACCGCGGCTCCGGCCTCGGCGGAAGCCACGACGAGCGAGAGCAGACTCTGAACCAGATACTCGTGGAGATGGACGGTTTTGACACGAGCACGAACGTGATCATCGTGGCGGCCACCAACCGGCCGGACATCCTGGACCCGGCGCTGCTGCGGCCGGGCCGCTTCGACCGCCAGGTGATCCTGGACCGCCCGGACATAAAGGGCCGGAAGGCCATCCTTGAGGTGCACGCCAAGGGCAAGCCACTGGATGCCAGCGTGAACCTGCACACGATGGCCAAGCAGACGCCGGGCTTCTCCGGCGCTGACCTGGCGAACCTGGTGAACGAGGCTTGCATCTTGGCCGCCCGCCGCGGAAAGAAGAAAGTGACGATGCCGGAGTTTGACGAGGCGGTGGACCGCGTCATCGCTGGGCCGGAGCGCAAAAGCCGTGTCATCAGCCAGAAGGAGCGGGAATTGATCGCCAACCACGAGGCGGGGCACGCCCTGGTGGGGTACCTGCTTCCGAACGCGGACCCGCCATACAAGATCAGTATCGTCTCCCGCGGCCTGGCTGGTGGCTTCACCCGCTTCCTGCCGGAGGAGGATCGGCACCTATACACCAAGACTCAGTTCCAGGGCATGCTGGCGGCAACCCTCGGCGGCATAGTGGCCGAGCAGACGGTGTTTGGCGAGTCCACCACGGGTCCCCAGGACGACCTGGAGAAGGCCACCCGCCTGGCCCGCCAGATGGTCACCCAGTGGGGCATGAGCGAACGGCTGGGTCCGCGCACCTTCGGACGCAAGGAGGAGATGATCTTCCTGGGTCGCGAGATCTCCGAGCAGCGCAACTACAGCGAGAAGGTGGCGGAGGAGATCGACGACGAGGTTCGGAAGATCATAGAGCAGGCATACAAGACCGCTTCCGATCTCCTGACGAAGCACCGTGACAAGCTGGACCAGATCGTGCGATTCTTACTGGAGGAAGAGACGATCGAGGGCGAGGCGCTCCAAGCGATCTTGAAGGCCGAACCGGGCAAGGAGTCTGAGGAGCTACTCAAGGCCGGGGAGAAGCCCAAGAAAGACGACGCCGCTGATGCCAGTCCCGAGAAGCCTCCGGTAAAGCCTCCGCAGCCTGGCCTGGCCTGGGAGGCGCAGTCGCGGCTGAACCGGGACCGGGGCGCGTAGAGGAAACGCCCGGCGGCCCGGCCTCCATGGGCTTGTCCTTGCTCCGGAGGATGGACACTGCACCCCTCTACGGGTAGAATCGGACTTTGGGCGCAGAATCTGGACGCCAGGGAGGATTTGATATCTACGCTATAGTCCGCAGCGGCGGAAAACAGTATAGGGTCGAGCCGGACCAGATAATCGATGTAGATCTCCTGCCGGTCGACGTCGGCTCCACCGTGGACCTGAATGACGTGTTGCTCGTTGCGGTCAACGGCGACGTCCACATCGGGCGGCCCACACTCGAGGGTGCGCGGGTGGTGGCGGAGGTGGTCGAGCACAGCCGTGACGCGAAGATCGTCGTCTTCAAGTACAAAGCCAAGACACGCTACCATCGCCGTCGGGGTCACCGTCAGGGCTACACCCGCCTGGCCGTGCGCCAGATTCTGACGGAGGAAGCGCCCGCAGGGGTTGAGGAGAAGCCGAAACGCCGCCGCGCCACTAAGGAGCAGGCGGACGCAGAGACGAAACCGGCCCGCCGCCCGAGAAAGCCCAAGCAGGAACCGGCTGCCGAGACGGTCGAGGCGGCTGTAGAGGCTCCGGAGACAGAAGCGAAGCCTGCCCGCCGCAGACGCGCGCGAAAGGCGGAGGCCGAGGCTCGTGCAGCCGAGGCCCCGTCCGTGGAGGCTCCGGAAGCAGAGGCGAAGCCTGCCCGCCGGCCTCGGGCCCGCAAGCCCGCGTCCGAGAGCGAGGCCGAGAGCCCGCAGAAGGCTCGGCGCCGCTCCACGCGCAAGATAGAGACGGAGAGTGATTAGAGATGGCACATAAGAAGAGCGGCGGTAGCGCCAAGAACGGTCGCGACAGCCAGTCCAAGCGTCTGGGCGTGAAGCGCTACGACGGTGAGCTCGTGCTGCCCGGCACCATCATAGTGCGGCAGCGGGGCACGCGCATTCACCCGGGCGCAAACGTGGGCATGGGCCGTGATTTCACCATCTTCGCCACCGTACCCGGGAAGGTGAAGTTCCAGCCGTTCCGCAAGGGAGGCCAGAAGAAGGTCAGTATTCTGGCGGCAGATGGGTAAAACCAGATGAAGGCGAAGATACACCCCCAGTACGTTGACGCTACCTTCACCTGCGCCTGCGGTAACAGCTGGCAGACACGCGCGACCAAGGCCCAGGTGCGTCTGGACGTGTGCAGCAAGTGTCACCCCTACTTCACAGGCGAACAGCGCATCATGGACACAGCCGGTCGCGTGGAGCGGTTCAAGCGACGCTACGGGATGAAGTAGGCAATCGCGTGGCAAGAGTCTTCGGGCCGAGGGGCTATCTCGGCCCGATTTTCGTATAGCGGTTAGGCGTGATGTCAGAGCCAACCCTGTACTACGGCGGCCAGGCGGTTATCGAGGGCGTAATGATCCGCGGTCCGCACAGCGTGGCCGTGGCCTGCCGCCGCCCCGACGGCGAAATCGCCGTCCGGCATGAGGGGTTGGGCTCGGTGTACACCGGCGCCCTAAGGCGGATCCCCTTCGTGCGGGGCGTCATCATCCTGGGGGAGACGCTGGCCCTGGGGATGCGCTCCCTGGTGTTCTCCTCTAACGTGGCCCTGGGCGAGGAGGAGAAAGAGATCAGCCCCGCGGCCATCATCGGAATGGGGCTGACGGCGCTGGCGCTGGTTACGGTGGTGTTCTTTCTCGGGCCGTTGTTTGTCGCCGGCTGGCTGGAGGACAGGATCGGGAGTTCCATCGTCGTCGTGGCGATCGAAGGGGTGATCCGCCTGGCGATGCTGCTGGCTTACCTCGGGCTCATCGCACTGGTGCCGGACATCCGGCGCGTGTACGCGTACCACGGCGCGGAGCACAAGTCGATCCATGCGCTGGAGAGCGGCGACCCCCTGGAGCCGTCGTCCGTCCAGCGCCACCCTACAGCGCACGTGCGCTGCGGGACGAGCTTCCTGCTGACGGTGGTCGTGGTGTCTGTAGTAGTGTTTATGGCGCTGGGTTCGCCGGAGCTGTGGCTGCGGGTGGTATCGCGTGTGGCGCTCATCCCCGTCATCGCCGCCCTGGCATACGAGCTGATCCGCCTGGGCGGACGCTTCTACGAAAACCGGGTGGCCCGTGTGCTGATGTGGCCGAACCTGGCGCTACAGGCGCTGACGACGCGGCAGCCTGACGATGCGCAGGTGGAGGTGGCGCTGCGGGCTCTGCAAGAGGTGATGGCGGCGGAAGGGGTGCAGGCGGCCCAGACCGCACAGGAGGCGGCCGCTGCCATGCCCTCCGAAGGCTGATGGCCCTAGCGCAACGCCGCTACACGTCGGCGGCGCCCAGCTCGCGGTAGAAGCAGGAGCGCTCGCCGGTGTGGCAGGCGGGGCCGGCTGGGTCCGCCTTCAGCAGCAATACGTCCTCGTCGCAGTCCCTGCGGATCTCTCGCACGGCAAGCGTGTTGCCGGAGGTGGCGCCTTTGTGCCAGAGCTCGCGGCGGCTGCGGCTCCAGAACCAGGCCTGGCCGGACTCTTGCGTGCGCCTAAGAGACTCGGCGTTCATCCAGGCGAACATGAGTACCTCGCCGTTCGTCGCGTCCTGGACGATGACTGGTATGAGGCCGCGGTCATCGTATTTCAGGGGCATAGTGTCGTCCTTTCCGGTCAGAGCCGTACCGGCACCCCTCGCTCCGCAAGGTACTCCTTGACCTCGCGGATACGGTAGGTGCCGAAGTGGAAGATGGAGGCGGCCAGTACGGCGTCCGCCTTCCCGTCTGCGATTGCGTCGTACAGGTGCTGGGGGTTGCCCGCGCCGCCGGAGGCGATGACGGGCACCGGCACCGCCTCGGACACCGCCCGGGTGAGCTCGATGTCGTAGCCGTCCTGGGTGCCGTCGGCGTCCATGCCGGTCAGCAGCAGCTCGCCGGCGCCCAGCTCGGCGCAGCGGATCGCCCACTCAACGGCGTCCAGGTTTACCGGGGTGCCGCCGCCGACTCCCCCGTAGGTGTGCACCTGCCATCCTGAGCCGGCGCGGCCGCCGCCGGTCCTCTTGGCGTCGATAGCGACAACGATGCACTGTGAGCCGAACCTGCGGGCAGCCTCGGTTACGAAGTCGGGATTCTCCACGGCGGCCGTGTTGATCCCGACCTTATCGGCGCCCGACTCCAGCATCAGCCGGACATCGTCGGTAGTGCGAATCCCGCCGCCGACGGTGAACGGGATGAACACCTGGTCAGCGATTCGGCGTACCATCTCCAGAGCTGTGTCGCGGCCCTCTGGTGACGCTTTTATGTCGAGAAAGACGAGCTCGTCGGCGCCCTCCGCGTCGTAGATCGCGGCCATCTCCACGGGGTCACCGGCGTCGCGCAGGTTCAGGAAGCGCACGCCCTTGACCACTCGGCCCTGGGCCACGTCGAAGCAGGGGATGATGCGCTTGGTGAGCATGGCGAAGATATCGTAAAGCAAACGGCAGCAACTGTCATTCTGATCCGCCCAAGGCGGAGAAGAATCTTTCATGGCGCAGTCGCATCGGGCATCGAACTGAAAGACCCGTCTCCGCCTCCGGCGGATCAGGGTGACAGCTTCACCGCCGGAACCTCCCGCTAGCCGAGGCCGCCAGCGGCGGAGGCGAGCACCGCGCCGCTGCTGGCGAACAGCAGCGCCAGCACGGCCAGCCGGAAGACGCCCTGC
>MGNZ01000099.1:8515-8991 GCA_001795235.1 Chloroflexi bacterium RBG_16_64_32
CAGGCCCGCGATCGTCAGGAGACTGGACGGCACGAACAGGGCCAGCAGCATCGCCCGGAACCGCTCGACCTCCCGCTCGAAGGTGAGCACGTAGAGGACGGCGGGCGGGCCGCCCATGCTGGTGGCGGCGCGCAGGGCGCCGCTCATTACACCTACGACGAGCGAGAGCGGCGCGATCGGTCGCTCCAGGGACAGCCGCGGCGACAGGTAGACGAGGAGCCCCGCCACGATCACCACGCAGGCCACGACTATCTCCAGCGCCGAGGCATCGATCCGGTCCAGCACCAGGATGCCGGCCGGGATCCCGGCGAAGCTCCCGATGAGCAGCGGCGCCACCCACCCGAAGCGCACGTGGCCACGCACCTCGTAGAGCAGCGGCATCAGGAGCAGGGTACCCAGGAGCGTGCTGGTGACTACCGCCGGCTTCACCTCCCAGGCCAGGGAGAGAAGCGGCACCATCACCAGCGCGAAGCCGA
>MGNZ01000100.1:0-3954 GCA_001795235.1 Chloroflexi bacterium RBG_16_64_32
GTGCGGCCCACTCGGCCCGCCCCGAAGGTTATTGAGAGATTTTCGGGTGCGGCCCACTCGGCCCGCCCCGAAGGTTATTGAGAGATTTTCGGGGGCACATCCCCCGCGCCCCCTGCCAGAGGGGGCGACCCCCTCTGGACTTCCCCAGCTAGCCCGCTACCCGCACTTGTTGTAGCCGCAGCTCCGGCAGACCAGGCAGCCCTCCTGGTACACCAGCAGGGCGCCGCACTCCGGGCAGCCGATGCCCGTCGCTTCCGACGAGCGCGCGGCCTGTAGGGGCGTCGCTTGCTGCGCCCCTGCGCCGTCTGTCGCGTGGGAGGAGGCGTCGGCGGCCGCAGGCTCCGGCGAAAACTTGCGCTCCAGCCAGCGGAACACGTAGTCGACGACCGAAGTCGCCCAGGGGATGTCGGGGTTGTTGGTGCGGCCGGAGGGCTCGAAGCGGGCGTTCTTCAGCTTGCGGGCCAGGTCCTGGATGGGGACGCCGTACTGGAGGGTGACGGAGGTGAGGAGGGCGGCGGTGTCCATGAGGCCGGAGACCGTGGAGCCCTCCTTGGCCATCTTCACGAAGATCTCGCCCGGGCGGCCGTCGTCGTACAGGCCGACGGTGATGTAGCCTTCCTGGTCGCCCACCCGGAACTTGTGGGTGATGGAGCGGCGCTCGTCGGGGAGGTGCTCGCGGAAGGGGCTGGGGCGCTCGCCCCGTTGGGCGCCCGTCTGGGCGAGGCCGGCGATCGCGCCCTCGATCTCGCGCAGCGCCTCCGCGGTCTCCTGCTCCGGGCCCTTAACGTTGACGGTGGCGTGGGAGAGGACGGAGTACTCGCGGGAGCCCTCGCGGTAGATGGTGATCCCTTTGCAGCCTTCGCGGTAGGCGAGCCAGTAGGCGGCGGCTACGTCGGCCTCTGTGGCGGACAGGGGGAAGTTGATCGTCTTGGAGACGGCGTTATCGGTGTGGCGCTGGAAGGCGGCCTGCATGCGCACGTGCCACTCGGGGGTGATCTCGTGGGCGGTGACGAAAAGGCGCTTGGCCCAATCGGGCACCTCGGGCCGGTCGCGTAGGGCGCCGCCGGCGGCCAGGTAGTCCATCAGCTCGTCGGAGTAGAACCGCTCGGCCTTGGCCGCTTCGACGAAGCGCTTGTTCGCCTCGGTAAGCTGGGTCAGCTTGGCGCCGTCCTTGGCGTCCAGGTAGTGTTTGCGGGTAAAGGCGAGGGAGAACAGGGGCTCGATGCCGGACGAGCAGTCGGCGATGATGGAGAGGGTGCCGGTGGGTGCGATGGTCGTGCGTGTGGAGTTGCGGTAGAGGAAAGCCTGCCCTGAGCCTGCCGAACGGGTCGAAGGGTCCGCGTGGTAGCGGGAACCTTCGAAGGCGAGGAAGGGGCCGCGGTCCTCCGCCAGGGCGAGGGATGCCTCGTTGGCCTTCTCCTGGACGAAGCGTCCCACCTCCTCGGCCAGGGCGAGGGCCTCCTCGGAGTCGTAGGGGATGCGGAGCTGGAGTAGGGTGTCGTGCCAGCCCATGACGCCGAGGCCGATCTTGCGCGTGAGCCTGGTGGCGTGTTCGATCTCGGGGATGGGATAGCGGTTCATGTCGATGACGTTGTCCAGGAAGCGGACGCATTGGGGGATGACCTTGGCCAGCCGCTGCCAGTCCAGGCGGCCGGCCCCTTCGGCTCCGCTCAGGGCAGGCTTGGGCGGGCTGCCCCCTGGCCGGGCAGGCTTGACGAAGCGGGCCAGGTTCAGGGAGCCGAGGTTGCAGGACTCGTAGGGTAGGAGGGGCTGCTCGCCGCAGGGGTTGGTGGCCTCGATGTCGCCCAGGTTGGGCGTGGGGTTATCGCGGTTGATGCGGTCGATGAAGACGATGCCGGGGTCGCCGTTGCGCCAGGCGTTGGCCACCAGGAGGTCGAAGATGTGGCGAGCGCGGCGGTGGCCAACCACCTCGCCGCTGCGTGGGTTTGTCAGCTCGTATTCGCGGTCTTCCTGGACGGCGCGCATGAACTCCTCGGTGACGGCGACGGAGATGTTGAAGTTGGTGAGGGTGCGCATGTCGCTCTTGAGGGTGATGAACCCCTCGATGCTGGGGTGGGTGACGGCGAGGATGCCCATGTTAGCGCCGCGGCGGGCGCCGCCCTGCTTGATCGCCTCGGTGGCGGCGTCGAACACCTTCAGGAAGGAGACGGGGCCGGAGGCGACGCCCATGGTGGACTGGACGCGGTCTCCCTCCGGGCGAAGGCGCGAGAAGGCGAAGCCGGTGCCGCCGCCGGACTGGTGAATGCGGGCGGTGTCCTTGATCGCCTGGAAGATGCCCTCGATACTGTCGGGCACGGGCAGGACGAAGCAGGCGGAGAGCTGCTGAAGGTCACGTCCGGCGTTCATGAGGGTGGGGGAGTTGGGGAGGAAGTCGAGCCGCGCCATTAGCTCGTAGAAGCGCTCCTCCCAGTGCGCAGCGGCATCGGCATCGTTGGTAGGCTTGTGGAGGAGTTCCGCCTGGGCGATGTTGTGGGCTACGCGGTGGAACATCTCCTCCGGCGTTTCGGTGGGGCGCCCGTCCGCGTCCCTGGCCAGGTAGCGCCGCTCCAGGACGACGCGGGCGTTATGGGAGAGTGGTATCTTGGCTCTGCCGCTCTGTTCGCGTATAGTCATCGTGGCACAGTCAGTATAGCACCGGCAAAAGCGGGAAAAAGCCGTTCCGGCAACGCTAGAGTATTGACAAAACGCTTATGTGCTTTATGATTTAACTGAGCGACGGACGGAGAAAGGATGGGGC
Organism: Chloroflexi bacterium RBG_16_64_32; assembly: GCA_001795235.1. Lineage (GTDB taxonomy): Bacteria > Chloroflexota > Dehalococcoidia > SM23-28-2 > RBG-16-64-32 > RBG-16-64-32. The sequence continues at coordinate 2,759 of MGNZ01000100.1, forward strand.
GATGAAATCCTCCACCGCGATCCTCGGCCAGGCCCAGGAGGCCGTCTCCCACGAGGAGTTGCGCACCTTCGTCGTACGGTTCCGCCAGAAGCGGCCGGACGTGAGCCTGTATTCGGCGGTTCTGCCGTTCCGGGACCTGCGCGGCCGCTGCCGTCCGGACACGTACCGCTACGACCACCGCCAGGGATACCAGCGGCCGCTGACTCCGTCGCGGCTGCGTCACGTATCGGCGTATCTGAGGGAGGAGGAGGGCATGCTGCCGACCTCCCTCCTGTTGTGCATCCGGCAGCCGGACCACGCCTCGTTTGAACCGGCGGAGATCGACAGCGTGTGCGGGGAGCCCGGCCTGCTGACCATTCCGGCCGGGGTGACGATGTGGCTGGTGGACGGCCAGCACCGGCTGTTCGGCCTGGAGCGGGCGCTCACGAAGGACAAGGCGGACTGGGTGGCTGATTATCCTGTGCCCGTGACGATCATTGACGGGATAGACGCCTACGAGGAGATGCGCTACTTCCACGTTGTCAACACCCGCCAGAAGGGTGTGCCCACGGACGTGGTGGACCGCCACCTGCTGACGATGCGCGAGGCTGAGGGCGCCGCGCTCCTGGAGCGAGAGGGGGAGCGGAGCTATCTGCGCGGGCGCGCCACGATGTTTTGCGATGTTCTCAACAGCGACCCTGCCAGCCCTTGGTACGGCACCATCATCATGCCCGGCGAAAAGAGGAGGCCCCACCACCTCGTGCGCCAGCACGGGATGGTCACCTCGCTGGACCCGATGGTCCGCGACGCATTCGTCAAGCGTCTGACGGACGAAGAGGCTGGGAAGCTGCTGCTGAACTACTGGGGCGCGGCCCGCGACCGCTGGCAGAGCGCCTTTGAGGAGCCGCAGGAGTATGTGATCCAGAAGGCGCTGGGCGCCGGCGCCCTGCACCAGATCCTGCCGGACGCGCTGGAGATTTGCCGCAGCGCCGACGACTTCTCGCGGGAGAAGATGGCGGATATCCTGGCGGAGATCGGGCGCAGCGCCGGGTTCTGGCACAGTGAGCGCGGGCACTACATGGTGCGGCAGAGCGGCGCTCGCTACGTTAAGGCGCTGGCGGAGTACCTACGCTCGCGCCTCCCGCGGCCGGTGCTACGGCGGCTGTGAGCGCCCCATGGGTTCGGTGGGACTCGCCTAGGCGAGTCGTTGTCAGCCT
>MGNZ01000100.1:3987-4979 GCA_001795235.1 Chloroflexi bacterium RBG_16_64_32
CGAAATAGGGGAAGCGCGGGGCTCCGGCGGCAAGAAGCCTGCCTGTCGGCCGGTGCTACGGCGGCTCTAGTCAGGGGCGGACCTTCGGCGGCCAGTGGCCTTTCCGGGGCCGCGAGGCGATCAGTTACCGCGACCTGCTGAGGGGCTAGCTGTGCTGGCGTGCCCCGCTGCGTCGGGCGTGTCCCCGTCCTGATTGCTTCCGAATACGCTGTCCCAGACCCCCAGGCGGTTCTTGCCCGCGGATTTTGCCCAGTTCAAGGCCATGTCCGCCCGGTAGATGAATTCGTGTACAGACTCTGCCATATCAGGAAAGGTAGCTACGCCCGCACTGATCGTGATCTGTTCGACATGGCCGCCGCTAATAGCGCGCTTCTCCACGGCGTGCAACAGATTCTCGGCGATCTCAGCGGTCTTGTGCCGGTCGCAATCCGGCAGCAGTATCGTGAACTCGTCCCCTCCGTAGCGAAAGGCTTGTTCCTGGCTGGCTATCTCAGCGATGGTGGCCGAGAGGTCACGCAGGACCTGATCGCCCGCTTGATGCCCCAGCGTATCGTTAACACCCTTGAAGTTATCGACGTCCAGCATGATCAGGCCCACGGGCGCTCCGTTCGTCTGAGCAGCAGCGACCATATCTCTGATCTTCTCGTGGAACTTGCGGTGGTTCCCAAGCCCGGTTAGCGGGTCACTCGCTGCTTGAGCGCGGGCATCCAGCAGCTGGCGGCCGCGTTCTTGGATCTCTTCGGTATGCTCCTGGATAGTCTTCAGCATATTGTTCATGGTCTCACCCAGGTGAGCCAGCTCGCGCGGGCCTGTGGCCGGCGCACGCGCATCCAATCCGCCCTTGGCGACGGCCCGAGCGGTCGCTTCCAGCGAGGACAACGGCCGGATGATGGAACGAGCGATGAGGAATGAAGCGGCGAGGCCGATGCCGGTGCCGAGGGCGCCGGAGATGACCAGCAGCCAGAAGGCCATGTCCCCGGCGCGGTCGGCGC
>MGNZ01000100.1:5054-5381 GCA_001795235.1 Chloroflexi bacterium RBG_16_64_32
TGTATCATTGACAGCGCCTCTTCCTGCTGTCCGCTCTGCATCAGACTGATCATCTCTTCCGTGCCGGCGTGAAGCTCGGTCAGCTCCTGCTGGATCTGCTTCAAGTCCGCCACGTGGGTGTGGCCCAGATCGTCCTCCAGCGCCACGGCCTCGTCTAGCGTGTTCCGGGACGAGTCCAGGCCTTCCTGCAGGGTCGGGAGGAGCAGCTCGTTCCCCGTCGTGAGGTATCCGAACAGGAACGTCGCCGTCGTGCCCGATTTGGTCTGGGTATCCTGCAGGAGGTCTGCCACCGCCGCGTGGTGCTCCATGTCCGCCAGGTCGTTCTGG
>MGNZ01000100.1:5541-5678 GCA_001795235.1 Chloroflexi bacterium RBG_16_64_32
TTTGCTTCTCCTCAAATTTGGGACACACCCTACGTCGTAGGTTACGCAGAGTGGTCTGAGACTTACGACGCCGCAGTCGGCAAGTTAGTTACATCGAGAGGGGAGATATTCAGTTTCGTTGCGCTGTGTGCGAGAGC
>MGNZ01000101.1:0-891 GCA_001795235.1 Chloroflexi bacterium RBG_16_64_32
ATCTCCCCGGTTGCCTCCTCGACGCCGTAGCGAAGGGCAACGCCCTTGCCGCGGCCCTCCTGGTAGAGAACCCGGATGTCCGGCCTCAGCTCCTTGGCCACCTCCACGGTACCGTCGGTGGAATGTCCGTCCACCAGAAGCACTTCGTCCACCTGAGAAGGGATTTTCGGCAGTACGAGCGAGAGGTTCGGCGCCTCGTTCAGCGTGCAGATCAAGGCCGTGACCGTGGGCCACTGCAGATTCTTCTCGCCGGCCAGCCGTGATTCAGGCGTAGAATCCGCGGACGGCGCGTCGGGGAGTGGAAGCTTCTCTTTGCTAGCCCTCTCAATAGACATCACTCAACTCTCTTTCCAAGCATCAGTCAACGCTCGTTTCCTCAAGGCGTGATCTGCCGAAGACAGGCATCGCGGCCGGCGCCACTCCTGGTCACAGAGGCTTTCCCTCTGCCAATTCTCGATGGAGCAAGCCGTGTTTGACGATCGGTCAATCCCCCGGCATGACCTCTACTGGCTCGAACTCTCGAGAGGCCGGCGCAGGCTGCGGCTGCAGACGCCGCGTACGGGCGGCGCTTACGCCGCCCCAACCAACGAAGAGCAACCCCGACAGCGTAACGAAGCCGAAGATTAGCCCATGGATAGCGAAAGCATAGGCCAGGGCCGGTGATGACGCTACCCCCAGCAACCCTAGCGATTGCTGCGTGAAGAACTCGAATGGCCCTATGCCGCCGAGAGATAGGGGAACGGCGAGGGCGAGGTTTGCGACCGCCATTACCAGAAGATACGAGAGTGGGCTCACGTCTAGACCAAAAGCCACGCCCAACGTCCAGTAAGAGGCCGACTCAATGATCCAGATGATAACTGTGAGCGTGATGGCGCTCCAGAAGACTCGGCC
>MGNZ01000101.1:1048-9670 GCA_001795235.1 Chloroflexi bacterium RBG_16_64_32
GAGCCATCGAGCCGATGAGGATTGCGATCGAGGAGGAGGAACCGATGGCGATCAAGGCCAGCGCGGCGAGAAGGACCAGGACCATGCCGTCCAGCACGCGCTCGACGACAATCGTGCCGAAGGCGGTGGAGCGGCTGAACCCTTCCCGGCGACCGAGCGTGTGGGCGCGCCAGAACTCACCTGCACGAGCGGGGATAAGGTTGTTGACCATTGCGCCAATCATCATGATCGGGAGCAAGCGGGAAGCAGGGGTGGCCCGGACGGGCGACAGCAGGGCCCGCCAGCGGACGCTTCGCACCCACCATGCCAGGGCCTGGAGGGCGAGGACCGGCGCCAGTAAGGCGAAGTTGGCGTCACCAAAGCTCCTGGTGAACTCGCCGACATCAACCTGGAGGTAGAGGAGAACGGAGAAGAACCCAGTAACGGCAAGGCCAAGGAGGACCTCGCGCCATCGAAATCGCTTACCCGCAACGGCCGCCTTCCCGTTTGGGCCAGCCGTAACATTCGGATCAATGGTGGCCGTCAGCCATGCCCTCCCGCCGAAAATCCTCCAGGCTCTTTACCCCGACCAGTCCATCTGGCAACCGCACCTGCCAGGCGGTCCGCCTATCTGTCACATCGCTTGAATTCATGGCGAGGCTATCATACCGGTGAAAGCAGTGTCAACGCATGCTAACAGCGGGCCGTCTTCACCGCGTTGACTCCCGCCCATGCCGTGGAATATCTCCGCCTCAACGGTCAGACCGGCGATTTCAAGACCCAAGGTACATCATGAGAATTGTCGCCAAGGTCGCCACGCCCGTCGCTTCGGTGCCAACACCCTCCATGCGAAGGGCGGTAACCGTCCTGACGTTGGTATCGGTTCTGGCAGTCGCCTGCGCGGGAGGGTCGCGACTATCAGGACTGGGGCAATCTACGGCGAGACCGCGAAAACGCGGTGCGCCTCGTTCCACCTTCCCGTCACCGTGCTTCGCGCATATACAATCACGTGATAGAGACCCCCGGTCAATCCGGAAACGTTCAACAGGTAGCCAGAGTTGGTGAACTGCCCTCCGTGCACCGATCCCACGTCCGGCCGCGGCGACCCATACGACGCCGCCCCAAGAAACAGTTGCGCGCCGGTCGGCACGCCGGAGGCGTTGGAGGGGAATGCGTAGACGTGCACCGCATCCACCCCTGTTCCGCCCGCCGCCGAATGGTCGAGAGCCCATCCCGCCACCAAGAACGGTTGCTGCGCCGTCGAACCACTCGCCGGTGTGTCGAAGGCCATGGCCGGCTCAGGCACGTTGATCACCCGGTGTCTCTGGTTCCATACCCCAGATTCGGTACTGCGAGCGTACGTAACCAGGTGATGGTAGCCGGCAGGCAGGCCGGTGGCAAACAAGTTATAGCCGGAGTTCAAGAACTGCGCTCCATACAGGCCGGCCACGTCTGGACGCGAGCCTCCGTACGGGGCCGACCCCAAGAACACCGGCGCTCCCGTTGGCACCCCCGAGGCGTCCGAGGGATATGCATAGACATGCACCGCATCCACCCCGGTGCCACTGACCGCCGATGGGTCGATAGCCCAGCCCGTTACCAGGACGGGCTGCTGTACGACAGAGCCCGCGGCGGGCCCATCCAGAGCCATCGGTGGCTCCCACACGCGGACGACTCGGTTCCCGGCAGCCCATGTCCCGGTCACGGTGCTGCGAGCGTACACCACGATGTGCTGGAACCCTGGGGCCAAGCCTCGCGCCGTCAGGTTAAACCCGGACCCAACAAACCCGGGATTCCCAAAAAACGTGGCAACATCCGGCCGCGAGCCCCCTAGCGTCGCCTCCCCCAAAAACCTCGGCGGCCCCGTCGGCGTGCCGGAGGAATCCGAAGGGTACGCGTAGACGTGGATTGCGTCAATACCCGTGCCGCTGGGCGTGGCGTAGTCCACCGACCACCCGTTGATATTGAAAGGTTGTCCGACCGCGGCGGCCGCCGGAGCATCGATCGTGAGCGGCGCCGGTGGCGTGCCAGACGTGGGATCCCCATGGAACGGCTGCGGAGTGGCGATGTCCATTCCTTCCCCATAGCCAGCGAACGGGGGCACCGAGGCGGGCAGGCTCACCGGTATGGACGGCCACAGCGCCACCCCACCGACCAGAGGTGGATGCTTGACGCACCCCAGGACCAGCTCCTGATAGGGGAACTCGGTCCGGTTGTGGTTGAAGCTGTCGGAACCGTTGCAGCTATACTCCCCCCGCAACGCGCTGCGGCCGTCAGGATGGTTGCTGGAGACGAAGCCGTTGTAGCTCCACACGGCGTAGTACCAGTCCTCGATCAAATCGGGGTTACCGCTGCCCACTACCGGACGCCACTCAGGGGCCAGGTTCCACTTGCCGATCAGGGTCTTCACCCCGAAGGCGATGTTATGCGTATAGCTCGTGGCTATCGGCACCTGAGCGCCCTCGTAAATGCCGGTGTCGGGCGAGCGGTACACCATGCCTATGCCCTCGAGGGGGAAGACCCCCGGCGCCGTGATCTGCATAATGCCGTAGCCGCAGTCAAACGAAATAAGGGGGCCGCTTCCATTGGCCTGTCGCCAGCTGGCCTCGATCCAGCCAATGGCCTTGAGCAGCGTCGGCGGCACATACGGCTGCCTCAGGCTGCGGGCACCGGACGGGCCCGATTCCAGGGCCATCGATCCGAAGTACTGATGCCCCGGGAAGAGGCCGTTAAAGCCCGCAGCATTGAAGGCAGCGGTGATAAGACCGTTCGAAGGCTGGGACGCGCTAACACTCGAGGGCACGGCGCAGTCAGCGGCGGAAACGGAGGGTTGCGACCAATGGCCCACCGGGTTTGTGGGTAGGAGGTAGACCAGAGCGACGAGGCCTGCCGCCACGATTGCTGCCAGGAGAAGCCTGTTATGCATCGCTAGCAAAACGGCTGATTCGCCAATTCAGTGCTTCGCTGCCCTGCATATCCAAGAATACGATAAAGATGCCGCCATGTTCTCCGGCCACCTGGTCACGTTCCGCGCCGCCTCGCGAGCAACGGGCGGTTCCGTACCGGCCCGCGGGTGCGCCTATCCTCACATTGGTAAACGCACGGGCCTGGAACGCGTTACACGTGCTGATTTAGAGAGACACACTATTCCGCACCGGCCAACCAGCCAATGAACGTCACCTCCATTCCCGGGGCCAGGCCCTGCCGCTCTCCGCTACTGGTGATGACGTCGAGACTGGGGCGGCGCTGGACCGGATATTCGCTGAACTGCTGGACGACCAGGTAGTCACCATTTGGCGCCCAGGCTATCGGGACGTCGAACCCTTCATCGGGCCCGGCCAGCCGCTCTCCGTCCTGGCCCGAGAGGGGCACGTTGAGGACGCCCCCGCCGTCGTCAGGTTCCGTGCCTACGGTGAGCAGAGGCTGTTGAGGGTGCCAGACGGGGCTGAACAGCTCCCGGCCGGATGGGACGGCCGGCGATTCCAGCCGGAGCACCGTGCCATCGACCAGGGAGGCGATGTGCAGCCCCCATTCCCGGCCGCTGATCCGGCTGACGAAGGCGATACCGAGTCCATCGGGAGAGAGGCGCCAGCCTCGCGCGATGTCTCCGGCAACCTTCGTCAAGGTTTCTACTGACCCATCGGCAGTGTCTATAGCCAGAAGTTCCGTTCCCTCCTCCGATGTTTGGGCAACGTAGAACCAGTCGCTCTCAGGAGAAAACGCCAGCGGGAGCGCGATGGCGTCGTCAATGCTGGACAGGACCGACACAGTCGCATCTCGAAGGCTGGCGCGGAACAGAGTGAGTCTGTTGCGTCGCCGGTCGAAGCTCTGAAACACCAGGACGTCCCCGTCCGGGGACCATATGGGTGCGACGCTGACATCGGCATTTTGAGCCAGGAAGCGCCGTTCGCCGCCGCGCGCGGGTTGTACCCAGACCTCCGCCTGATCGCTGGCGGCTACTTCGGGATTGGCGACAGCGGGCGGGAGAACCACGTAGGCCACCTGTTGACCGTCCGGTGAGAGCGAGGCGCTGATACCCCAGAAGGGCGCATGATCCACGGTCGCCAAGGCCTCGGGCTCCCGGAGTTGGGCGACGGGCGCAAGCCAGAGCGTGTCCTCGATCTCGCCGAACTCGCTGTACAGTAGGGCGGGCTCACCGGAGGCTTTGGGTCCCGGGCGTCCGTCACGGGATGCTGGGGCCGGCGTGGCAACCGTGGTGGCTGTGGAGCCGCCCGTAGGGACTTCAGATGGGGGAGTCGGTGAGACAGGGGGTGAAGGTGACGCCAGAGCTGTGGCTCCCGGCTCGGAAGAGCCGCCCAACCACCCTGAAGCCACTGCCCACCCCAGGATGGCGGCGAGGATGAGCCCGACTCCAGCAATAACGACGATCAACGGCCTCATATTGAGCCAACGGGAGCTTGCGCTGTCCCGCTAAACCGCCCTACCTGACCCCAGCGGAGTGCTCCACTGCTCGCCTCACGCTTTGTGGCGCCCCGTCGTCACCAGCCGGCTCGTTCCTATCACCACTTTCGTCATATGCGAACGGATTGTCATACCGTTTCCAGCGCGGCTTCAGGATGGGAGATAAGGTCCGTATAGCGCTTCACAACCTCTGTCGGCGCTCCGTCGGCTAGGACGCCGCCCCCGTTCAGAAGGAGCGCTCGCTCACAAAACTCCTCCACAAGCTCCATAGAGTGGCTTACTAGAACGATGGTGACGCCCTGGGACCGGAACTCCTGCATCTTGGCAAGGCACTTCTCCTGAAAGGCGGCGTCACCCACGGCCAGAACTTCGTCGACGAGAAGGATCTCTGGTTCGCTGTGCACGGCGACGGAAAAGCCGAGGCGTATGTACATGCCGGAGGAGTAGCGCTTAACGGGGGTGTCAACGAATTCCCACAGCTCGGCGAACGAGATGATCTCGTCGAACCGGGCCAGGACCTCCTTCCTGGACATGCCCAGGATCGAGGCGTTGAGGAACACGTTCTCGCGGCCGGTGAGGTCAGGGTGAAAGCCCGCGCCCAGCTCAATCAGTGGGGAGACCCGCCCGTAGACGAAAATTTCGCCCTCGCTGGGTGCCGTGACGCCCGCTATGAGCTTGAGGACGGTGCTCTTGCCGCTACCGTTACGGCCGATGATGCCCATCGTCTCCCCCCGGGCCACACGGAAGCTGACGTCTCGCAGAGCGTGAAAGGGCGGCGACCAGGCGCGGCCACGCAACAGAGCGGGCACGAACTCGCGGAGAGTGCGCCCTTCCTGGAGCTGGAAGCGCTTGCTCACCCCTGCGAATTCAATGCCAGGCTGGTCAGATCCTATCGGCAAAGCCAGCCTCCATGCGCTTGAACACGTAGTAGCACAATATGAAAGTGAGGAACGCCCCGGCGGTTCCCAGGAGTAGCCGATCCCAGCTGGGGCTGACATCCATGAACAGCACGTTGCGGTATGCAGTGACGATCGTGGCGAAGGGGTTGAGATCGAACATGAACCTGTATTTTTCGGGCACCATCTCGATGGGGTAGATAACGGGCGTCATGTAGAACCACATGAGCAAAAGCACGCCCACAAGGTAGCGGACGTCATGGAAGAAAAGGTTAAGAGCGGCGAGGGGCAGGGCCAGACCGATCGTGACCACAAGCTGAAGAGCGAAGATCACCGGCACCCAGACCACTGTCCAGGTCGGATATTCGTTGTAGACGACCATGAGGCCCAGGAGGATCAGCACTCCGAACAGTAAGTCCACGATCTTGGACAACACCGCAGCCGCGACCAATATCTCCCTGGGAAAGTAAACCTTCGTCACCAGGCTGCCTGAGGTGGTGATGCTATCCGTGGCGGTGGACAGAGCGTTGGAGAAAAACATCCAGGGCAGCAGGCCGGCGAAGAGGAACAACGGGAAGGGGATGCCCAAGCTGGTAATGCGGAGGATGGTGGAGAAGACGAAGGTGAGGACCACTATCTGCATGAACGGGTTGACGAAGATCCAGGCGTAGCCCAGGATGGACTGCTTGTATTGACTGCGGACGTTGCGTCCCGTCATGCTCCACAGGAGCTCCCGGCGCTGCCAGAGAACGGCGAACGAAGGCAGGAAGTCGCCGGGCCGGAACGTGCTGGCGATGGGGTGTCGTCTGGCTACCGGCAGGGGCTGATCCATGGTCTATTGAGGGTCTCTAACTTCTCTATGCTTTCCACGCGCGACCGACACCTTGCCAACGATTCTACCAGCCAGGCCGTGGTGCGGGAAGGCGCACCCGCCGGCGGCGCGGCCCGTCTAGTCCCCATGTCAAACGCGAAAGGATGCCAACTGGTTGCCCAGCCGGCGCTCAGGCGCCGGAAGCGCACAGGATCGCCACGGTGTGAACGGTACTTGGATCAGCAGGCAGGTCCGCGTCTGAACGAGGAGCCGGACTCAGGCGCGGATCCGCGGGGTGTGCATCGCGCCGTCAGTGATCGGCTCGTCAATGTACAAGTCCCCGTTGCGAATCTTTAGGTTGAACCTGCAATCCGGATTCGTGCAGGCCCAGGCCTTGAAGTAAATCGCGGCCCCCTGGCTGCCGAAATCCGAAAGGGGGACAAGGTCGCCCACCTCACACTTTTGGCACTTTGGGAAATTGATGAACATTTCCACTTTACCCCCTCCCGCCTTGTACTTCTGGTGACGGAGTATAGCAGAGCGGTTTCGCGCCTGACAAGGCCAGTACCGCGAATGTCGCCATACTTCTTCAGCGCTTTTCCGCCCCAGGCCGCCGTTAGCTTGCGCTCCTCCACCGCATGGCGGAGCGCGGCCCGCCCCTGTTCTCCCTAGACGCCGGTGCTCTCCGTCACCCCAGCGCCCTTACGCGCCTCCCAGGCGTCCTGTGCCTTCAGCGCCTGCCGGATGGTCTCCTCAAGCGCGAAACGCAGCGGCTCCGGCGGTAGCGGGATCACTCGACGGTTAACGAAGAACAGGTTCGTCAGCTCCGTTTCGCGCTCCAGAACCAGGTCGCGCATGATCTGGCCCGCCATGTTCATCATCGCCACGCCGTGGCCGATGCAGCCCAGGGAATACGCGATGCGTTTGTCGTCGCCCAGGTAGCCCATCGCCGGGAAAAAGTCCAGCGGCACGGACACCGGCCCTCCCCATTCGTATTCGATGCGCACATCCTTCAGACCCGGGAATGTCCGCTTCAGGTCCCGCTCCAGCCTGCGGAAGATACGGGAATTCCGGTCGTGGTCAAGTGCCCCGCCGAAGTAGTACTTCGCGTCCGAGCCGCCGAACAGGATGCGGTTGTCGGGAGTCAGGCGGTAGTAGTGGATCATGTTGCGCGCGTCCTCTATCCCCTGCCGGCCGCGCCAGCCTATCTCGACCATCTTGTCCTGGGACAGGGGCTCCGTGAGGACGATGTACGTGAACACGGGGAACTGCTTGTTTCGCAGTTGCGGAAACTGACCCGAGAACGCGTTGGTGGCGAACACAACCTTTTCCGCCTCCACCAGCCCGCCCGGCGTGTCCAGGTGCAGGATCGGGTCGGGATGTACAGCCGCCACGGGCGTGCGCTCGTAAACCTCCACCCCCTCCTCCTGGGCCACTCGCTTGAGGCCCCGCACGTATTTCGCGGGGTTGATCAGCGCGGCTTGCTCCTCCAGCCGGGCGCCCAGGTACGTTGGCGAGTGCACCTCCCCCTGCACCATATGAGCGTCAAGCCACTTCAGGTCGTGGATACCCAGCTTTTCCGCCAACCGGATCTCGCCCTGCAGGCGCTTGGCCTGGGACGGGTTCAGGGCCACCGTCAGCAGCCCAGGCTTCTCGTAATCACAGTCGATGCTGTGAGCGTCCACCATCTGGCCGATGTGGTCGACGGCGCGGTGGGCGAAGTCATGGGCCTGCTTCGCCTTCTCCTTGCCGAAGCGCATGGCCGTGATCGACAGCGTGAAGCCCATAAGCGTCGTGGCGAAGCCCCCGTTCCGGCCGCTGGCCCCATAGCCGACGACCTTGTCCTCCAGCACGGCCACCCGCAGCGATGGATCGGCCCGCTTCACGTAGTAGGCCGTGGACAACCCGCAGAATCCGCCGCCGACTACGGCCACATCCACCTTGGTGGAGCCGCCCAAGGGCGCGCTCTCCTCGTACGGCGACGATCCCAGCCAGTAGGACTTCTCTTCGTAATCGGTCATGGGCTAGCTCCTTCTGGAGGGCCGTGAGCCTCCCCCGAATCCCTCAGTCGCCGCTGGGCGCCTGGCCGCCGCGCTTGATCAGCCAGTACTCCAGGCTGTCCGCCAGGGCAATCCAGGACGCCTCGATGATGTCCGCCGATGAGCCCACCGTCGTCCAGGTGTGCTCCCCGTCCGTCGACTCGATGAGCACGCGCACGTCGGCCCCCGTTCCCGCCGCCGAGTCGATAATTCGCACCTTGTAGTCCACCAGCTTGATGGCGCTGATGCTGGGGAAGTGCTGGACCAGCGCCTTGCGCACGGCGGCGTCCAGCGCGTTAACGGGGCCGTTGCCCTCCGCGGCGGTGTGGTACACCTGGTCGTCCACGCCGATCTTGACCATCGCCTCGGAGAGCATCTCGCGGCCCGCCTCGCCGGGCTTGTGGTGACGCCGCTCCACCACCATGAAGTCCTCCAGCTCGAAAGGCGCCGAATACCCCGGCCGGCTGCGACGCAC
>MGNZ01000102.1:0-1335 GCA_001795235.1 Chloroflexi bacterium RBG_16_64_32
GAAGGGCGCTCCGGTCATCCGTACCGAGCCCAAGGCCGGCTGCTCCACCTCTTGGAAGAACCCGCGCTCCTGAAGGTGCTCGTTCTCCTGCAGCAGCCGCGGGCTCATCACCGGCGCGAACGGCATACGCAGCTCCTGGGCCCGCGTCAGCAGGTCCCGCCAGTCGTGTTCCAGGAGATACGGCCGGAGCGTCTCCTCGAACTGCTGCCACCGGATGTAGCGCATCCAGAAATTGATGAACAACTGGTTGGACTCCAGCTCCGGCTGCTCCAGCAGGATCGCCATGCCCAGAGGAAATCCGCCGGCGCCGCCCACGACAACGATGTGGCCGTCCCGGCACGGATAGATCTCCGATGGGTAAGCCGGGATGTGGTGGCGTGAGTAGAAGCGTTTGCGGATGGCCCCCGTGGCTGCGTACATCGCCGTGTTGTACTCGTCCGCCGCGCCCAGCGCCTCCAGCATGGAGACATCGACGTGCTGGCCGCCGCCGTTCAGCGCCCGGTGCTCCACGGCTGCCAGCACCGCGACCCAGGCGGTGACCCCCGCGAAGTATTCGGCGGGCTCCCCGCCGGTGGACAGCGGCTCCTTATCGGGGTCGCCGGTGACGTACATCAGGCCGGACAGCGCCATGCAGGTCAGGGAGTTCCCCTGGAAGCCGCTGTAAGGCCCCGTTTGACCAAACGGTGTGACGGAGCAGTAGACAAGCTCTGGAAGCTCGCCCTTCAGGTCGTCGTAGCCGAGGCCCAGCGAAGCGAGGTGACCCGGCGCGTAGCTCTCCACCAGCACGTCCGCCCTGGCCAGGAGCTTGCGCAGCACGCTCCGGCCGCTCTCTGTCTCGACGTCCAGGGTGACGCTCTTCTTGTTGCCGTTCAGGTGGACAAACAGCCCGCCCTTGTCGTGGTGGGGGACGTCGTCCGGGAACGGGCCCAGGGCGCGGGCGAAGTCGCCCTGCGGCGGCTCAACCTTGATCACCTCGGCGCCGCAATCGGCCAGCATTTTGGCGCAGTACGGCCCGGCGATCCCCTGGGATAGGTCGATAACGCGGAGGTCGTCCAGGGCGAGCTCGGGCAAGGGCGCTCCTTCGGCTGCCGGGCCGGGGTTCGGGGCGGATGATACAACGCCGCCCTCAGGCGGCGCAACGGGGAGATCGGCGGCGAGGTGAGAGCTATCTGCTCACCGTGATCGAGGTTCCATCGCTGTCACCGTCGGGATCGTGGTTGTCGGCGTCGTAGTAAATGTAACCGGCGGCGGTGATGCTATCCACTGTGAATGTGACGCTATCCACACCGTTATTGAGTGGACTGAGCACTATCGCGCAATTGCCAGCCGACTTTC
>MGNZ01000102.1:1404-1690 GCA_001795235.1 Chloroflexi bacterium RBG_16_64_32
TTCCGTTCCGTCGTGGACGATAATCGTGACCTTCGCCTCCCATCCGGCGTTCCGCTTGAGCTTATTGCTCCGGCCGTCGAGGTCTCCCACATGGACGATAGGGCCGGGGGCGGGCGTCGGGGTCGGCGTGAGTGTCGGCGTTGGGGTAGGCGTAGGTGTCGCGGTAGGAGTTGGCGTTGGCGTGGGTGTCGGGCTGGGTGTGGGCGTCGGAGTTGGTGCGGGCGTTGAGGTAGGCGTAGGCGTCGGGGTAGGGGTTGGCGTAGGCGCCCCGAGGAGCGAAGCCAGC
>MGNZ01000102.1:1767-2837 GCA_001795235.1 Chloroflexi bacterium RBG_16_64_32
AATGTGAGAGCGCACCTGGTCGGGGGTCAGTGACGGGTCCTCACCCAGGAGGAGCGCGGCGGTCCCAGCGACGTGAGGGGTAGCCATAGACGTGCCGGAGTAGAACACGTTGCAGGTATCGCCGTACAGGTTGATGCCAAAGAGGAAATAGTAGAGGTACATGGTAGTCGCGTCGTAGCAGAAGGTCTCCTGGAGGACACCGTCGGAGAAGCCGTCGCCGTTCAGGTCGGCGTTGGGGTCACCGCCGGGGGCGGTGATGTCCAGGGCAGCGCCGCTGTTGGAGTAGGACACGACCTGACCGTCGAAGCCGGTAGCGCCTACAGCGATGACCGTGGGGTAGGCGGCGGGGCACGTTACCGACGTCGCGCCGTCGTTGCCGGCGGCTGCCACCACCACCACGCCGCTATCGTAGGCGAACTGCAGGGCGGCGTTCAGGCCGACGATCTCCGTGCAGGGGTAGCTTGTGCCAGGGAAGGCCAGGCTCATGCTGATGATGTCAGCGCCGCTGTTGACGGCGTAGTAGATCGCCTCCACGACGTCGGCATCGAAGCCGGAGCCGGCATAGTTGAGCGCCTTTAGAGGCATGATCGTGCTGTTGTAGGCGACGCCGGCCACGCCGTAAGCGTTATCCGTGTCCTGGCTGATCGTGCCCGTCACGTGAGAACCGTGACCGTTGTCATCGTTGGCGTGGGCGTCGTTGTTGGCGAAGTCCCTGGGGGCGGCAAAGGTCGTCGCGGCCAGGTCGGGAAACTGGCTGAACTGCGCGTAGTCCTCGTACCCTACGCCGGTATCGATGACGGCCACGACCACGCCTTGCCCTCTATTGGCGCTCAGACTCCAGGCGGCCTCCGCCCACATGCCGCCTTCGGTGTTGTGCAGGTGCCACTGGTATGGGTAGTTCGTGTCGTTGGGGGCGTCAGAGGTGCGGGCGATGAGGCTGCGGCCCGCCTCCTCCACCAGAGGGCTATTGCGATAGGCGGCGAGGACCCGGTCTACGTCCGCCCCCTCTGGAACGGCGATGCGGTGGAGGCCGGAGAAGCCCTGCACCTCTAGGCTGCGCGTGCCCTGGG
>MGNZ01000102.1:2906-4627 GCA_001795235.1 Chloroflexi bacterium RBG_16_64_32
CGAACCGCGATTGCGGATGATCGAACAGAGCCGGCCTCTCCATAAGCGGCGGGTTCGGCCCCTCGTCGGCGCGGCCGGTCAGCGGCGTGGACTGCCAGCCAAGCAGCACCACCACGACCATAGCAAAGACGATGGCGAAAACGAAAACGCGCATAAGTGCTCTTAAGTCTTAAACCGGAAACGGGCCGATATGTTACAGTAAGGCTCCGTTTGACCCCTATTGTGACCGTTGCTACAATTCGCCTCGCTGGACGTTCCTATGCCTCTGCGAACCCTCTCCCTCAACAAGCGCGGCCCCCCTGGCCGGGCAGGCGTCGCCTTCCTGGCACTGACCCGGCCGGACACCCAGAACGCCATCGACGGCGCCATGCTCGCCGAGCTCGCCGGCGCCTGTGAAGCCATCGAGGTGGACCAGGAGGTCCGTGTCGTAGTCGTCACGGCAAACGGCGACAGCTTCTGCAGAGGTTGGGACCCCGATTCCCTCGGCGGCGAAGACCCCCCGGCGGCCGGCGCCCGCGTTGACCCCTTCGGATGTCTGGCCGAGCTGCCGCGGCCTGTGGTGTGCGCCATTCAAGGCGACGCCCTCAGCGCCGGCCTCGAGCTGGCCCTCGCCTGCGACATCCGCGTGGCGGCGGAGGACGCCCGCCTCGGTCTACCGGAGACCAAGCTCGGCCTCGTCCCGATGGGCGGCGGCACCCAGCGGCTGGCCCGCCTTGTGGGCAAAGGCAGGGCGCTGGAGATGATCCTCACCGGCGAGCCGGTGGACGCCCGCGAGGCGCTTCGCATCGGTCTCGTAAGCGCCGTCGTCCCCCTCGACAAGCTTGCCGCCGCGGCGGAGGCGATCGCTGACCGCATAGCGG
This sequence comes from Chloroflexi bacterium RBG_16_64_32, assembly GCA_001795235.1. Classification (GTDB taxonomy): domain Bacteria; phylum Chloroflexota; class Dehalococcoidia; order SM23-28-2; family RBG-16-64-32; genus RBG-16-64-32. The sequence goes on from MGNZ01000102.1 coordinate 3,767, forward strand.
AGCGGGGGCCCATCGCCGTGCGCTACGCCAAGGAGGCCGTCACCCGCGGCCTCGAAATGACGCTTGACCAGGCCCTCCGCTACGAGACAGACCTCACCATCATCCTCCAGACCACGGAAGACAGGGCGGAGGGCGTCCGCGCCTTCCTGGACAAGCGCAAGCCGGAGTTCAAGGGCCGCTAGCGCCCAAGGAGGTATAAGCTTAGATGCAGGTCGTCCTGGAGACCGACGAGGCCTGGTCGCTCATGTCCGTCATCGCGTCCCACGTCATAGACAATAGCGGAATATCGCAGGACGGCAAGGCGAAGATCAGGCGCTGGCGCAGCGACCGCGGCCTTGGCACGGTGGAGATGGACGACCTGGCCCCGGCCTTCAACCAGGCGCTCGGCACCTACCTGGACGATAGGAGGACCCGCATGATCCGCCGCCGCGGCCGCTACGTCTCCACCCGCGACCTCAAGGGGACGCAGCGATGATTCGCTCCCCGGTAGCTCAAGGCCCTGGCCTTGAGCGCGCCGCCCGCCTCAGGCGGGGCCGCCCCCTGCAGGTCCATGTAGCGGAGGCCTTCAGGCCTCCACATGCCCCAGCCTTCCCTGGCCGGGCAGGCAGGCTGGGGTGGAGGTTCCCGATATGAAGCTGGAGCTCGACCAGGAAGAGGGCCGCGAGCTGCTGTCGCTGATAGTCGACCGCCTCGCTGACGAGGCCGGGCTCTCCGACAAGGATGTGGCCGCCATCAGGCGCTGGCGCAGCGAAAGCATGCGGGCCGGCGCCGACTCGATGCGCGAGCTGACCGATAAGATCAACGCCGACCTGGAGCGCGCCCTCCGCAGCAAGGAGAAGAGCGCCATCCAGAAGCCGGACT
>MGNZ01000102.1:4679-12818 GCA_001795235.1 Chloroflexi bacterium RBG_16_64_32
GAAACGGACGAGGTGATGGGAGCGGTCTGTTGGCCTCACCGCGCCCTGAAGGGCGCGGCATGTGATGTCCCAGCCTCCAGGCTGGGGTACTGTACACCCCACGACCCCGCTCCGGTGGGACAGGCTTTAACCTGTCGCCCTGCTATCCTCCCCCGGAAGGACATGCTTCAGCCTGTCACTGTCGGGCTGAAGCCCGACCTTCAGGACTAGGGTGGAGCATCCCCCGTGTTTGACACTCTCCTTTTCGAGAAGCAGGACGGCATCGCCTGGATAACGCTCAACCGGGGAAGACCCGGACCGCAGACTGAAGTCCGCGGAATCACCGGCGCCGCGCAATCATGGAGATGAGCAAAACAACTCGCCGCAAGGCAGGGCTGAAGCCCTGCAGCTACGATGTCGGCTGCCCCCTCGTTTGTAGCTGCAGACCTTCAGGTCTGCCCGGCGAGGACAAACGGCACTGTCGTACCGTTCTCTCAATGGCGGTCAGTGCGCGGGGCTGTCGCCGTGTTTGACACTCTCCTTTTCGAGAAGCAGGACGGCATCGCCTGGGTGACGCTCAACCGCCCAGACGTTCTCAACGCCATAAACATGCGCATGCGCGACGAGCTGTGGGACGTGGTCCACGCCGTGCGCGACGACCCCGAGGTGCGAGTGGTCATCTTCAAGGGCGCCGGCGAGCGGGCGTTCTCCGCCGGCGCGGACATCGGCGAGTTCGGGACGGCGCCCTCCTACGTCGACTCGCGGCGGGCCCGCCGTGAGCGCGACCTGTGGGGGCTCATGCTCTCCCTGGAGAAGCCCCTTATCGCCGCTATCCACGGCCACGCCCTGGGCGCCGGCATCGAGCTGCCCATGTGCTGCGATATCCGCATCGCCAGCGAGGACGCGCGCCTGGGGCTGCCGGAGGTGAGTCTGGGCTACATCCCCTCTGCGGGCGGCACCCAGACCCTGCCCCGCCACGTCGCCCCGGGCGTCGCCTTGCACATGATCCTCACTGGCGACCCCATCGACGCCGCCACCGCCCTGCGTCACGGCCTCGTCCAGCGCGTCGTCCCCCGCGAGCAGCTCTACGTGGAGGCGGAGTCCCTGGCCCGGACAATGATGTCGCGGGGTCCCCTGGCGCTGCGCCTGGCCAAGCGGGCCGTTCTGGAAGGGCTGGACCTGCCCCTGGCCCAGGGGCTGGCGCTGGAGAGCCGGCTGGCCCGGCGCGCCCTGGCCAGCGCCGACGGCCGGGAGGGCCTCGCCGCCCGCCTCAGGCGGGGCCGCCAGCCGCGGTTCTCAGGGGAATGACCACGAATCCGCATCGGAGGTAGAGGATGAACACGTCCGAGTTCCTGATGATCGCCGCGTCTGTCGTGCCGGACCGCCTGGCCATGGCCTGCGACGGCGACCGTCGCACCTTCGCCCAGCTCCAGGAGAGGGTCAACCGGCTCGCCAACGCCCTCCAGTCCCTGGGCGTGGGCAAGGGCGACAGAGTGGCGGCCATGGCCCTCAACTCCATCCCCTATATCGAGACCTACTACGCCTGCGCCAAGCTGGGCGCCGTCTTCGTCCCCTTGAACTACCGCGCCAAGAACGAAGAGCTCTCCTACATGGTCAACAACTCGGAGACCAAGGTGATGTTTGTGGGGGAGCGTTATCTGGACCTCACCGCCGCCATCCGGCCCGAGTTCCAGACCGTCCAGCAGTTCATCTGTTACGACCTGCCTGCCGGCAGGCACGGCGCCCGCCCCGGGCAGACGCCCGCCCGTCTGGGCGAGGGCATGACCCCCTACGAAGACCTCCTGGCCGCCCACGAGCCTGAGGAACTCTTCGTCGACGTGGAGGACCAGGACGCCACGATCATCATCTACACCAGCGGCACGACCGCTATGCCCAAGGGTGTGGTGCTCACTTACCTCAGCATGTCCGTCTACGTGACCAACACTGTGGAGCCCGCCAACCCGGAGACGCATGACGTGACCCTCCTCTCCGTGCCCATCTACCACGTCGCCGGCGCCACCGCCATCCTCTCCTCCGTCTGGGGCGGCCGTACCCTCGCCGTCCTGCCCCAGTTCGAGCCCCAGGCCTGGCTGGACGCCGTCCAGAGCCATCGCGTGACCCACAGCTTCGTCGTCCCCACGATGCTCAGCCGCATCATGGACCACCCGAGCTTTGGCAAATCCGACCTGAGCTCCCTCAAGCTTATCGCCTACGGCGCCGCCCCCATGCCCTACGAGACCGTTACCAGGGCCGTCGATGCCTTCCAGTGCGGGCTCATGAACGCATACGGGCAAACAGAGAGCACATCCACCCTCACCTTCCTGGGCCCCGAAGACCACCAGATCCCCGAAGGCCCCCCGGAGGAGCGCGAGAGGAAGCTCCGCCGCCTCCGCTCCGTAGGCCGCGCCATGGATGACGTGGTCGTGGCCATCATCGATCCCCAAGGGGAGCTGCGGCCCTCGGGCCAGGAGGGGGAGATCGTGGCCCAGGGCGCCCGCCTCATGTCGGGCTACCTCGGCCGCCACGACGAGACGGATGAGGCGATGCGCGGCGGCTGGCTCCACACCGGCGACGTGGGCTGGATGGACGAGGAGGGCTACGTCTTCATCACCGGCCGCACCAAGGACCTGATCATCCGCGGCGGCGAGAACATAGCGCCGGGCGAGATCGAGGCCGTGCTGGAGCAGCACCCGGCGGTGGCGGAGGCGGCGGTCATCGGCGTGCCGGACGTGGAGTGGGGCGAGGAGGTGAAGGCCGTCATCGTCGCCAGGGGCGGCCAGAAGCCGTCCACAGAGGAGCTCACCGCCTTCGTCAAAGAGCGGCTGGCCAGCTACAAGGCCCCCAAGCACTACGCATTCGTGGATGAGCTGCCGCGGAACTACCTGGGCAAGGTGCTGAAGACGGACTTGCGCAAGCAACACGGGGAGGGGAAGGACGGCTAGACGGCGGCAGACCCGCCGGCGCCGTCACGGGGAGAGGCGACACCGGCCCGCAGTTGAGGGCCAGCCGGCAACGACGCCTCCCTCGAAGCCGGCGCCGCGCATGGGCGTCTCCTGGGCGGGGCTTGCCGGCGGTCTGCTGGGCTTCGCGCCTATGATGGCACTAGCTGTGGAGATACTGGTCGAGCCGCCGGATATCGGCCGCCCGTTCGCAACCGTGCCTCTGCTCATGGCGGCCATCTACCTGCCGGCAGTGTGGGCCTCCGTCGCCCAGACGGGCCGCCGCGACTCGATCCTCCGGGGCAGCCTCGTCGCCTCCCTCGTGCTGCCGTTCACGGCCAGCTTCCTCTTCCGGTCCGTCATCCCGCTGCTGGTCATGGCGCCCGCGACGGTCCTGCTGTGGCTGGCGCTGGGTGGGCCCCGATGGCGGCGCTAGGCGTCACGCCGCGGCGAGATGGCGGGGACTGAAGGGAAACTCCTCTACCGGGTCCATCCGCTCGCACCAGGGTGTGACCGGGCGCTCAAACCGCACCCACACGTCGCCCCCGGGGAACGGGAGTACGCGGACCACTTCGCCCGCTTTGCCCGTGAAGTAGCGGCGGCACCAAGAAGGCGCGTCCAGGATCAGCACGCGGTCTCCGGGGCGCACATCGCCGATGCCCGACCGGGGTGAAGCTTCGGTTGTCGTCGTCATTCCAGCTACTCCCTTTAGGAGGCCAGCCGCAGGGCGCGCAGCAGCCGCAGTGGCATTGCCGGTACGGCGCATGGTTTGGGGCCGGGGGCGGCCCGGCGGTGGTCCGGCCTAGCGCTCTTTGCGGCGGCGGCCAGGCGGATGCGGTTGATCTCCCGCTCGATGTCCTGCATCTTGGCTCGTCTCAGAAGTTCTGCATCCATCTCCGCTCTCCAGGAATTCACTCGCTCCTTCTGCATTCTTTCTAGCAAAGGCTGGCGAGCGAAACTATGATCACAGTCACAATTGGAGGGGTTTGTCGCCGGTCCCTTGATGCCCGCTACAGGCTTAGCTCGTAATCGCCGCACCGCTCGCGGTGCTCGTTCCGGCGTTGCTCGAACAGCCGCCGGTAAGAGGTCGCCTCGATTCCGTCCACGCTGACGATGTATGCGTCCTCGCGGTTGTCGGAGTAGTAGCGGGGTCGCAGGCCGACCTGCTGGAATCCGTACTTCTCGTACAGCCGCAGCGCGACCGTGTTGGAGACGCGGCACTCCAGGGTCACGACCGATTGCCGCTCCCTCAGCGCCGTCTCTATGGCCGCGATAAGGAGGAGTTCGCCGATACCGCGCCCGCGGTGGCTGTCACGCACAGCGATGGTGACAATGTGCGCTTCGTCCGCAAGGAGCCAGATGCCCACGAAGCCAACGACCAGCTCCCTCCGCTCGTCCGGCGGCGGAAGACCGCCATCACCGTGCAGGATCTGGCGCAGCTCGCCTAGGAAGCGGCCGAGACCGGCCACCCCGCTCTCCGGTCGAGGCAGCCGATCGCCGCCCGTGGCGTCGTCCCGGCGCTCAACGGCCACCAGGTACCGCGCCAGTCGGTTATGCTGGATCTCCCGCCTAAACGCCGTGGGCGGCCACGTGGACGGAAACGACTGCTGCTCCACCTCCATCACCTGCTCCAGATCGTTTAGTTCCATCGATCTAACGAGCTGACAGGGGTGCTGATCCTGAGCTTCCCGGGCGGGGGCGGTCTGCATATCGGCGGATATTCTAGCACACGCCGTGCCCTGGCCCCAAGACGCCGCTAGAGTCAGACCATTTACCTTCTGACGCTCCTACGAATCGACTCGTAGAGAAACCGCCGGCCCTCTTCCGTCTTGGGCTGCTTATTCCGATTCGATAGTCTCTGGCGCATGGACCACATGGTGACCGGCTTCGGCACCGCGTTCGCCTCGGCGTTCTGGTGACTGGCAATACTTACCGCCCTCCTGCCGTCCTGGCCAAGATGGCGACAACGGTCGACCACATTTCGGGCGGGCGGCTGGAGTTCGCCATCGGTGGGGCGTGGCACTCCTTCGAGCACGAGGCGTTCGGCATCCCCTTCCACACGACCAAGGAGAGGCTGGAAAGGCTGGACGAAGCGGTGCAGGTGATTAAGCTGCTCTGGACTCAAGACCGGCCCACGTTCCACGGTCGCTACTACCGGTTCGACGCGCCGCTTTTCAACCCGCACGCCTTGACAGAGAACCTGCGCGGCCTGTAGCATCCGCCGTTGGCGGGCGGAGGGCGAATGAAGATAGATCTTGCATACGGCCGGACAGGCCTCCGAGTGGACCTGCCGGATCACGCTAAGGTGCTCGCTCCGGCGAAGGCGCCGGTCCTGCCTGACCCCGCCGGCGCCATACGCGAGGCTCTGCGCAAGCCGATGGGCTGTGCGCCGCTGCAAGAGCGGGTAATGCCGGGCGATAGCGTGGCCATCGTGTTCTCGGACGTCACGAGGCCGGCGCCGAACAAGACATTGATACCGGTCTTGCTGGAAGAGCTGGCCGAGGCCGGCATCGACCGCCGGTCGATTACCTTGATCAACGCGCTGGGCATGCACCGCATGAACACCCCGGAGGAGCTAGAATCGATGCTTGGCCGGGACGTGGTGGAGAGCTTCCGCATCGTCCAGCACAACCCGGAGGACGAGGGCCAGCTCACGAGCCTCATTCCGAACAGACGGGGAGCGTCCATCACCGTGAACCGCCATTACATGCAGGCGAGGGTGAAGATCCTGACGGGACTGGTGGAGCCGCACATCTTCGCGGGATACTCGGGAGGGGGCAAGGCCGTGCTGCCCGGCATAGCCGGCGCGGATGCCGTGATGTCGAACCATAGCGGACCGATGGTGGGCGATCCCGGGTCGACCTGGTGCAACGTCAAGGGGAACCCGATCTTCCGGGAGATACGAGAAGTGGCGCTGGCGACCGATCCCACGTTCGTCGTTAACGTTACGATTGACCAGGACAAGGCGGTCACGGGTGTTTTCGCGGGTTCGCTGGTGGAAGCCCACGACGCCGGCATCGCCTTCGCGGAGAAGACCTTCGTCCGGCCGATCCCGCAGGAGTTCGACATCGCGGTGACGAGCAACCTGGGCTACCCGTCTGATATCAACCTGTACCAGTCGTTCAAGGGGTTGTCGGTGGCGGCGCAGGGGGTGCGGATGGGCGGGGCGGTGGTGATGGCGGCGGAGTGCGCGGACGGCCTCGGCCTCATGCACTTTCAGGAGCTGCTGCAGGCGAGGTCGCACCCGGAGCGGCTACTGGAGATGTTCAGGGACAGGCGATCCCGCCACCACGACCAGTGGGGGGTCCAGGTGGGGGCGATGGCTATGGTGAAGGTGGAGAGCTACCTGTACTCCAGCATGGAGCCGGCGCTGACCCGGAAGGCGCACATGATCCCCTGCAAAGACGTATCCAAGACGGTCAACGAACTGCGGAAGCGCTACCGCAAGCGCCACGGCGGGGAGCCGAGCATTCTCGCGCTGCCCTACGGCCAGCTTACGGTGCCGCGGGTGACGCGGGGCTAGTCGAACGTGTCCGAACGGCTCGCGGCCTCGTACACGTGGTGGAGGCCGTGCAGCACGATGCTGTTGGCCAGGATGTCTGAGACCAGCACCGCATCGGAGATGAAGCGTCGCCTGGCGTTGAGCTGCTCATCGGGGAGCGACTTCACGAAGCCGATCAGCTTGCCGTAGTTCTCCTCGAAGGCCGTCATGACCTGGTCCGGCGTCATCGACGCCATCGCCGCCACAGACCGCGCGTTCATCTCGTTCACGTTTATGCCTTCGGCTATGTCCCGGTCTTCGGGGGCGTTCATGAGGCCCTGTGCGAGGTTCGGTACGATGGCGGCCACGGACGCCAGGTGGCTGTACACCTCCTTGGGAGTCCACCCGCAAGGGCGTTTGGAGTCCCACTCGCCCTCGGCGAAGAGAGAGGTCGTTCGCCTTCCCTGCGCCACGGTCATCTCCAGTCCGGCGATTAGCTCTTCCCTTGAAGCCATACGTCTTCCCTCCTAGTGCTGGCGAGATCACATCTCATGCGCAGCCGGGGTTACGCGCTGGGAAATGTTGCGCTCGGTTCACCGGTCGCCCATCTGGAAGTCGTAGTATCCGCGAACTACGTCGAATCTACCCAGTTGGGCTCCTCCCTCCCAGAGCTGAATCTCCTTGCAGTCCCTCCAGTATTTCTCCAAGTTGAACTCCCGCATATAGCCGTAGGAGCCCATCAACTCCATGGCCTTGTTAGTGACCATGATGGCTACTTCGGCACCGTAGACCTTGGCGATGCTCCCCCGCGACAGGTGGCCAGGCGATTCCGGCGGCCCATAGGTCTCCGGGCGGTCGAACATGTAGGCCGCGGTCAAATAGTACGTCCTGGCGGTCTCGACGCCGATGGCCATATCGGCCAGCATCCCGGCACAGATGGAATGCTCCCGGATGGGCTTCCCAGCCACGATTCTGTTCTTGGTGTACTCAAGAACCGTCTCAAAAGCGCCCTGAGCCGCCCCCACGGCCAGAGCCCCGCTCACTATCCTGCCCGTGGTCAGGTTGATCTGGAGCAGCCTCGCATCCTCTCCGGGGCCTGCGGCGCGGTCCTCCTTGGGGACCCTCACGTTGTCCAAATAGATATCGCAGTTTCTGTCCGCCTGCATGCCTGCCTTGTTCTCGAACTTGCCGAAGGAGAGCCCTTCGCTGGGATGAGGCACGTAAATCAAGGCGATGCCCTCGTCCCCCAGATTGGGGTTGGTAGTGCAGACAACACAGTAGTAGGAGGAGATGCCCGCGTTGCTGGGGAACCTCTTGCTTCCGTTCAGAACCCATTCATCTCCGTCCAAGATCGCCCTGGTAGAGATCCTTTTTCCGTGCAGGGCAGGGTTCTCAACGTCGCATCCCGCTTCGGGTTCCGTCATGGCGAAGCATCCTCTGCGCAGCTCGTCGCCACAGAAGACCGCGGCGACCTTGCGCAGTACCGCTTCGTTGTTGGCCCGGATCGCCGGCATAACGAACCACGCGGTGCAGCCTAGCGACACGGCGAGTCCGACGTCTCCTCGGGCGATCTCCTCCATGAGGATGCAGGTACCGGCGACCGATCTCTGTGGCAGGCCGCCGTATCTCTCCGGCACTATGCTCCTCTGAAAACCGAGGTCCTTCAGCTTTTCCGATATCTTGTCGATGAGGATATGGTCCCTATCATCGTCCAGTTGTTGGCGGACAGGCATGATCTCG
>MGNZ01000103.1:0-1671 GCA_001795235.1 Chloroflexi bacterium RBG_16_64_32
AATTGGGCGAGACGCGGGCGCTGGTGCTGGGCGCGGAGACGGCGGCGGGTTTGGCCATCGCCGCCGCCCTGGCCGCTGCTGGCTCCCGCGTCGCGGTCGTCGCCGCCAGCCCTGATCCGGACGTCGCCTTCGCTGTGCAGCGACTGGCGCGCCGCCTGGGGGCGGCCGCCTCCCAGGCCATCGACGCCACCAACGAGATGGCTGTGCGCGTGATGACCCGTCAGATCTCCAAGGCGCTTGGCGGCCTGGACCTGCTCATCTTTTGCGCCGACCTTGGCGACAACGCTGCACACTCCCTGGCCCTCGCTTCCCGCTTCGCCGCGCGGGAGATGGCCCGCTCCGGCGGCCGTGCCCGGCTGGGCGGCACAATCGTGGTCGCCCTGCCGGAAGCGAGGGCCGCAGACTTGGCGCGGCTGGCCGGCGAACACGCGCCTCAGGCCGTCCGCGTCCTCGCCCTCGACGTCCCCCCAGCGCCAGACGAGGCCTGGGCCCGCGACGCCCTGGCGCGGCTCCTTCCCGCTCACGGTGAGCCCGCCGGACCGTAAGCCGCTCGCCGTTCGCCTGAACACGCGCGCCGCGCCAGAGCCCAGCGTCAGCGTCGACAGACCGGGGCCGCGGCCTACCGCCTCGCCGCGGCCGGAGCATCCAGCAGCAGCGTCTCCAGCACCAGCCGGGGCTGCGCGTTCTCCCCCAGATAGCGTCGAGCTTGGTCCACCGCACGCACGAACACCGCCACCCCTTCCCGGCCGTGGTGCGCCGCGTCCTCGCGCAGGGCGCCAAGCCCGTCGACGTTGGCCACGCCGTCCTCGGCCCCGGCCTGGACCAGGAGGACGTCCCGCCACCAGTCCCGCCACGCCGCCAGCTCGACGAGCAGCGCCTCCGGATCGCGCTTGAACTCCGGGGCCAGCCGCTCCGCCAGCCCCAGCCGTTCCGCCACGGTCATGGAGGCCAGCGCCCTGGCCTGCGAGACCGACTCCTGCCGCCGCTCCAGCAGAGCGGGATCAGCCGCGACTTCCAGCGCCCAGCCGACCCGCCCCCGCGAAAGCCGGGCCAGCAGCTTTGCGCGCTCGCCCTCCACGCCCCTCTCCAGCAGAGCGGCCTCGACATCCGCCACGGACGGCAGCCGCAGCTCCAGCCGCCGGCAGCGGGAGCGGATCGTGGGCAGGAGGCGCGAGTCGTCCGCGGTCACCAGGACGAACACGACCTGTGGCGGCGGTTCCTCCAGTGTCTTCAGGAACGCGTTCTGCGCCGCCGCGTTCATCTCGTCGGCGGGGTCGATGATCGCGACGCGGCTACGGCCCTCGAACGGCTTCAGCGCCGTGACCCGCCCGATCTCCCGTATCTGGGAGACGTGTATCCCCTTCCGCCTCTCGTCCTCCTCCTCGGCCTCCTCCACCGTCACCGTCTGCACATCGGCGTGGATACCGCCGGCGATCCGGCGGCAGGGTTTGCACTCGCCGCATGGGCCTGTCCTGCCTGTCCGGCCAGGGAGCCTGTCGGAGGAGGGTTCCTCGGCCTCACAGTTCAGCGCCTGCGCCAGCCTCAGGGCCAGCGCGTGCTTGCCCACCCGCTCCGGCCCGACGAACAGGTAGGCGTGAGCGGGGCGCCCGGCGGCCAGGGCACGCTCCAGCGCCGCCACCGCCCGCTCCTGGCCGACTACGTCCCAGGTCA
>MGNZ01000103.1:1863-3579 GCA_001795235.1 Chloroflexi bacterium RBG_16_64_32
GAGTGAGGGCTAGAACACATCCACGCCCGCCATTTTCATCCTTCGTGGCGCCGATGGCAATCGGCATGGACGATTCTGATCCGCCTAAGTGCGGAGAGGAATCTGGCGCCCCGCTCAGGCAGACGCCCGTAGGGATAGACTCCGCGAAGAATCTCGGCCATGTTCCTTACTCCAGCGGCCAGACGTCGGCGCGCGTCAGGTCCTCGTACGTCTCCCGGCGGCGGATCAGCTTCGCCTCGCCGCCCTTGACCAGCACGACCGCCGGACGGAGGGAGGCGTTGTAGTTGCTGGCCATCGGCAGGTTATAGGCCCCCGCCGTCGCCATCGCCAGGATATCGCCCGCCCCCAGCGGCGCCAGCTCGGCGTCCCGCATGAGGATGTCACCCGACTCGCAGTACCTGCCGGCGATCGTCACGGTCTCCCGCCGTGCCTCCAGCGCCTTGTTGGCCACCAGCGCTGAGTACTGCGAGCCGTACATAGGCGGGCGGATGTTGTCCGCCATGCCGCCGTCCACGGAGACGAACCGCCGAACGCCCGGCACCTCCTTGGACGCTCCCACCGTGTACAGCGCTACCGCCGCCCGCGCCACGATCGCGCGGCCCGGCTCGATGATCAGCCTGGGCACGGGCATGCCCCGCTTCCGGCAGCCCTCCGTCACCGCCGAGACAAGGGTCTCCGCGTACTCGCCGATTGCAGGCGGCGCTTCGCCCTCCACGTACTGCACGGCGAATCCGCCGCCCGGGCTGAACTCCTCCAGCTTCAGGCCGTGCTTCTTCCCCATCTCCGCCGCGAACGCCAGGACCACCTCCACGGCCTCCCGGTAGGGGTCCAGCTCGAACACCGGCGAGCCAAGGTGGACGTGCAGGCCCACCAGGTCCAGGCCGGGCATCTCCTGCGCCTGACGGACTGCCGCTTCGGCCTGGCCGGTGGGCAGCGGGATGCCGAACTTGCTGTCAAGAGTGCCGGTCGTCGTATGGGCATGCGTGTGCGGGTCGACGCCGGGGGAGAGGCGCAGCAGCACCGGCTGTCGATGGTCAAGACCCTGGGTCAGGCTCCGCCGGCCGGCGGACAGGCCGTTCAGGAGCTGCATCTCGTGAAAGTTGTCGATGACGATGCGGCCGGCGCCGTAGTCCAACGCCTCCCGCAGCTCCTCCTCCGACTTGTTGTTGCCGTGGAAGTAGATGCGCTGCGGCGGAAAGCTCACCGAAGCGGCGATGGCCAGTTCGCCTCCCGAGACGACGTCCAGCGCCAGCCCCTCCTGGGCCAGGATGGCGGCCAGGGCCCGTCCCAGGTAGGCCTTGGCGGCGTATGCCACCACGGTGTCCGGATGGCGCGACTGGAACTGCGACTGGAACTCGCGGCACTGGTGGCGCAGCGTCTCCTCGTCGAACACGTAGAGGGGGGTGCCGAATTCCCGCGCCAGCTCCACGGCGTCGCAGCCGCCCAGCGTGAGGTGGCCGGCCTCGTTTACGGCGGCGGTCAGGGGGAGGATGTCGGAGAGGGGGATGCTGGTTTCTGGTGCCAATTCCGTTCGCTCCTACGGGGGTACGAGGCGATTATACACACTCGATATGTAGGTCGGGGTGTTCAGACCCCAACTTGCGGGGGTCTAAAGACCCCCGCCTACACCGGCTGATGATTGTTGTGAATGCAGTGCCATTGCCGAATCCAATTTTGGCATCTCGCCTTTCTCGTGCCAATCTCTGCTCCTGACGG
>MGNZ01000103.1:3729-5029 GCA_001795235.1 Chloroflexi bacterium RBG_16_64_32
CCCACGTTTCAGTGGACATCAGCGAGCCGCTCTCTGTCGCGTCCACCCGAAAGTTGGCGATGGTCCGCATCGTGCCCGGCTTTGTGAAGGCGCGGAACTCGTCGGGAGTGGAAGGGTGCTCTCTATGACGCCAGGGCCAGTCGGCGGTGCCGATGACGACCTCCCGTTCCGGCGTATCCTCAAGGATGATGAACGGTGGGGTGCTGAAGAACTCCCGCAGCGTCATCTCCTTGGAGTGGCGGATCCCGCGCATGATGAACAGGAGTCGGACGATGGGCATGTCCGTCAGCCGGACCTGCTCTACGGCCTCGGCGACCCGCTCGGGCGGCGCTGCGACACGTGATTCGTGTCGTTCCAGCAGGCGGGCTTCAGTCCCGAGCCATCCGTCGATGAGTGCGGGCGGGCGCTGCTTCTTCATGGCGATCATTCACGTAGATGCAGGGCTTCAGCCCTGCATCGGAGGCAGACGTGTTCCACCCCCACCCCGGGGTTGTTTGACCCGCCCGGCCCGCCCCCGAACTCCGTTCAGGCTCAGCCCCGCCGCAAGTGGGAGTGGGCTATGAACGTAGGCCGCCATCAGGTGGAATCACCCCCGCACCCGCCACTCCCCCTCGCCGGCGGCCTCCACGCGGCGATCCTCCGCCAGCTTGGCCAGGTGGGCCTCGATCTGGCGCAGCGCCATGGGCACCATGCGGCGGTCCAGCTCCGGGTAGATCGCCCCCACCATCGCCCGCGGGGTGGTCGTGCCGTCCGCGAGCAGTCGCAGCACCTGCTCCTCCCGCTCGTGCCGGTGGTCGATCAGCTCCTGGAGCTTGCGGGCCACGTCCTGCACCGGCCGTCCGTGACCGGGCAGCATCAGCGCCGCGTCATACCCCTTCAGCCGCTCCAAAGATTCCAGGTAGAGGCGCATGTCCCCGTGAGGCGGGGGCGAGATCGCCACCGTGCCCAGCCCCAGGGCCGTGTCCCCCGTGAACAGCGCCCGCTCGTCGCGCAGGTAGATGCAGATGGAGCCCAGCGTGTGACCCGGGGTGTGCACCACCTCCAGGGCCAACCCCCCGACGTTCAGCACATCGCCGTCGGCGATGGCCGCGTCCGGCGCTGCCTCCGCCGCCTGGCGCCGGAAGCGTTGCACCTGCTCGGCGATGGCCTTTTGCTCGGCGGGAATGTCGATGTCCTGGGGAGCGTCGCCCTGCCAGTCGCGCAGGAGGCGCTCCTCCTGGGCATGCATCACCACCTGGGCCCCGGTCGCTTTCCGCAACTGCTGTGCGCCGCCGGAGTGGTCGAAGTGGTGGTGCGTCAG
>MGNZ01000104.1:0-199 GCA_001795235.1 Chloroflexi bacterium RBG_16_64_32
AGGCGATGCTATACTACCCGCCGGAGGAGGCCATGCCGCAAGGAGAGCTGCCGGAGCTGATCCGCGCGCTGCTGGAGCCATCCGCCTATCCCCATCCGGTGGGCACGGTGGAGCTGGTCCAGACCCACGTCTCCTACGTGTTCCTGGCCGGCGACTTCGTCTACAAGGTGAAGAAGCCGGTGGACTTCGGCTTCCTGAA
>MGNZ01000104.1:360-845 GCA_001795235.1 Chloroflexi bacterium RBG_16_64_32
CCTGCCCGCCCTGCGCATGATGGACCGCCTGCTGGCCGACGGTCGCATCTCGCCGACGATGGTGGAGACGGTGGCCCGCCGCCTGGCCGACTTCCACAGTCGCTCGGAGACGGGGCCGAGCATCGACCACTACGGGTCGCTCGCGGTCATCGATGGCAACTGGCAGGAGAACTTCCGCCAGTGGGAGCCCTACCTGGACGACACCATTACCGCGCAGCAGGACCGCTACCTGCGGGCCTACGTGCGCAGCTTCTCGATCCGGCGGCGCGCCCTGCTGGAGGAGCGCGTCCGGCAGGGGCGCATCCGCGACTGCCACGGCGACATCCGCCTGGACGCCGTCTGCTTCACGGACAGCGTCTGCATCTTCGACTGCATCGAGTTCAACCGCCGCTTTCGCTATTCGGACGTGGCCGCCGATATCGCCTTCCTGGCCATGGACCTGGACTACCACGGCCGACCCGACCTATCGGAGCGGCTGGTGCAGA
>MGNZ01000104.1:1262-1548 GCA_001795235.1 Chloroflexi bacterium RBG_16_64_32
GAGCGCGGGCGGGCGCTCCTGGCCCAGGGGCGCTCGGTCCTGCTGGACGCCACCTTCGGCCGGCGCGACCAGCGCCAGAAGGCGCGGGCTCTGGCCGGCGAGATGGGAGCCCGCTTCCTCTGCCTGGAGTGCCAGGCGGATGAAGCGACCATCCGCCGCCGGCTGGGCGAACGCCTGCGCACCGGCGGCGACGCCTCCGACGCTCGCCCCGAGATCTACGAGGCGCAGGTTCAGGTCTTCGAGCCGGTCACGGAGCTGCCGCCCCACCAGCACCTGGCGCTGGACT
>MGNZ01000104.1:1719-4362 GCA_001795235.1 Chloroflexi bacterium RBG_16_64_32
CGTCCTCGTGACCATTGTCCAGAGCCTGCCGCCCTGCGGGTCCGAGTCGGAACGTGAGGTAGTGCACCGTGCTGGTGGTATCTTCCCTACGGCGGATCTCGTCGGGAGCTCCCGTGAAGGAAGCTGCGCCGATCTGGAGTGATACAGCGGTCTCGATGCCGATGAATTTCGGTAGCTCCTCCGGCAGCTTGCGGGAGTCCTCGATCTCGATGAACAGCGTGGCGCTGAGTTCGCCGTCCGCCGGGATGAGGGCATTGTAGACGTCCATCTCCTCCTGTATCCTTTCCCGACCGCGGAGGTGCTCCGTGCGAACCATCTCCTGGATCTGGTAGAGGACCGTATCCCGGTTCTCAAACAGGAGTGAGACCTTGGGCCCCACCTGGACCCGGCGCCGCTTCTTGATTTCGATGACCCTGCGCTGGACGTCTGGCCGTATCTTTTCGTAGTTTTCCAGGCTCGCAACGTCCCCAAACTCGATCTTCTTCATTGGTTCCTGGATCCTTCCCGTTATTTGTACTCGAGGCCGTAGGCCCAGGCCAGGATTTCCAGCGGGTGCTTGGGCTCCCGGCCCGACCCCTGGCTGATCTGCATCGCTGCCAGTGGGCAGTCGCTCACCACGTGGTCGGGTTCGGCCTCCTCCACGCCGCGTAGCAGGCGGCTCGCCACCTTCAGCGACAGTTCGAAGTACTGTTTCTTGAGGCCCCAGGTTCCGTCGATGCCAGCACAGCTATCGATAAGCTCCACTGAAGCCCCGGGGATGGCGCTCAACAAGTCCATGGACTTGTAGCCGATGTTCTGGGCCTTCAGGTGGCAAGGGAGGTGGTAGGCGATCTTGCCGGGGCTGTTCTGGAAGTCGGTGGCAAGGCGTCCCTCACGGTGGAGGCCCATCAGGTACTCGCAGGTGTCCTGGGTGGCCGAGGCCACTGCCCGCGCCTCGTCGCTGTCTAGCAGGAAGGGGTACTCCTGCTTGAGCATGTAGCTACAGGTGGGGCCGGGCACGACGATAGCGTATCCCTGACGAACGTACTCTATCAGGGACTTAACGTTCGTCTTGGCGTTGTTGACGGCCGACTTGATGTCGCCGCCGTCCAGGTGGGGCATGCCGCAGCAGCGCTGGGGCGGGCAGCGGACCTCGACGCCGTTCTTCTCCAGCACCGCGACCGTCGCCTTGCCCACCTCCGGGTTGTTGTAGTTGACGAAGCAGGTGTAGAAGAGCGCTGCCTTGCCGTTCTGGCCTACCGCCGCGTGGGCAGCCTTGGCCGCCCGTTTGCTGAACCAGTGTGAGAAAGTCTGGCCCTGGTACCTGGGGAGATGGCGCTCCTTGTGGACGCCGAAGATGGACTGCACCAGTGACCGGCCCAACCGGCTCTCGTTGAACCGATTGGCGATGGGCGCGGCCATGCTTCCTAGCCAGCCGGCGCGGTCGGTGTTACCCAAGAAGCGGTCGCCCAGGGGCATGCCCTCTCTCTTGGTCTGGACCAACTTTGCCCGCAGCATCAGGCGGGGGAAGTCGATGGCCCAGCGGTGCGGCGGAGTGTAAGGGCAGTGGTTATAGCACAGCTTGCACTGGTAGCAGAGGTCCAACACCTGGCGGAAGTCCGCGGAGGTCAGGTTGTCTACGTCCTCGCCTTTCTGATCGATGGCTTCGAAGAGGAAGTCGAACGATGGGCAAAGGTGGAAGCAGCGGCGGCAGCCATGACAGAGATCGAAGACCCGCCGCCACTCCTTTTCCAGGGCTGCGGGATCCCAGAACTCGGGGCTCTGTACGTTCATAGGTGGCCTCCATGGGAAGGGGTGGAAGCGCGATTCTATCCACCCCTTCCTCTTTAGACAAGCTGTGAGGCCTGCTGCCCTACAGTTCGAGGCCCTGATGGGCCTTGTCGAACTTGCCGGCGTGGGACTTCTCAGCCTTGGCCAGCGTCTCGAACCACTCGGCCAGCTCCTCGAAGCCTTCCTCGCGGGCTACCTTGGCAAAGCCGGGGTACATCTGGGTGAACTCGTAGGTCTCGCCCTCGACCGCCGACTTTAGGTTCTGGTCGGTCCTCCCGATGGGCACCAGGGTCACCGGGTCGGCCACATGCTTCAGGAAGTCCATGTGGCCGAAGGCGTGGCCAGTCTCGGCTTCGGCGATGTCCCGGAACAGGCCACCCACCTCCGGGTACCCCTCGATATCGGCCGCCCGGGCGAAGTACAGATAGCGGCGGTTGGCCTGGGCCTCGCCAGCGAAGGCCTCCCGTAGATTCTCGAAGCTCCTGGTCCCCTTTAGCTCCTTAGAAGCCATTAGACGTTACCTCCTCCTAAGCTTCCTTTTCCGATTTCTCACCGCGAACTGCTTGGCTCAGGTCGTGGTGACCTCGGCCCGTTCTTCTTGGCACATTTCGGCCAGGCGCTCGACCTCCCTAGCGTCCAGACCGAGCCCCCCGGCTACGCGGCGGCCGTAGTCGGGGTCGGCTTTGTAGAAGAGGGCTGTCTGGCGCAACTGGATGCGCTTCTGTGCGCCGCCCAGGTGGGCCACGATATTGCCGATCAGGTGGTCCCGATCCTCGCCGGTCATCACCTTGCGGTACAGATCTCCGGCCTGCACGAAATCGTCGTTGGGATGGGTGTACCGCTGGCGCGCAGCCTTTCCGGAGACCTCGAAAG
>MGNZ01000104.1:4382-6763 GCA_001795235.1 Chloroflexi bacterium RBG_16_64_32
TCGGGCGCTGGGCCGCCGAAGCTGTTTGGGTAGTAGTTCGGGCTGCCACCGCCGTTGGAGTCAAAACGCATGAACCCGTCCCGCTGGTAGTTGTTCTCCGGGGCAGCCTTGGCCGAGTTCACCGGCAGCAGATGGTAGTTGGGTCCCAGGCGGTGGCGATGTGTGTCGTGATAGCTGAAGAGCCGTCCCTGGAGCATCTTGTCCGGCGAGGGGGCGATGCCGGGCACAAGGTTACCGGGCGAGAAGGCGGCCTGCTCCACGTCGGCGAAGTAGTTCTCCGGATTGCGGTCCAAGACCATCCGGCCGACCGGGATGAGGGGGAAGTCGCCGTGTGGCCAGACCTTGGTGATGTCGAAGGAGTCGAAGCGGTAGGTCTCGGCCTGCTCGGGGGTCATGACCTGGATGTGGACCGTCCAGCTCGGGTACTCGCCCCGCTCGATGGCGTCGTAGAGGTCGCGAGTGGCGTGATCCGGGTCAAGGGCCTTGAGCTGGGTGGCCTCCTCGAGAGTCAGGGTCTGGAAGCCCTGGTCGCTACGGATGTGGGTCTTGACCCAGATGTAGTCGCGCCGGTCGTTGTACCACATGAAGGCGTGGCCGCTGTAGCCGTTCATGTGGCGGTAGCTCTTGGGCGTGCCGCGGTCGGAGAAAAGAATGGTGACCTGGTGGATGGACTCTGGAGTCAGGGAGAGGAAGTCCCAGAACATGTCTGTGTCCTTGGTGTTGGTGGCCGGGTTGCGCTTCTGAGTGTGGATGAAGTCGGGGAACTTCAGTGGGTCGCGGATGAAGAAGACCGGGGTGTTGTTCCCCACGAAGTCGTAGTTGCCCTCCTCGGTGTAGAACTTGACCGCGAACCCGCGAGGGTCGCGCTCGGAGTCGGCCGAGCCCTTTTCGCCCCCCACGGTGGAGAAGCGAGCGAAGACCTCCGTGCGCTTGCCCACCGGGGAGAGGAACTTGGCCCGGGTGTAGCGGGTCACGTCGTGGTTCACTTCGAAGTAGCCATAGGCTCCGGCCCCCTTGGCGTGGACTACCCGCTCGGGGATGCGCTCGCGGTCGAAGTGGGCCAGCTTCTCGATAAGGTGAATGTCCTGTAGCAAAGCCGGCCCGGGCGAGCCCGCGGTTAGGGTGTTCTGATCGTCGTCCACCGGCGCGCCGAAGCTGGTGGTCAGAATCTTCTTGTTCTTTGCCATTGTTCTCTACCTCCCTCTAATTTCCCTTTCCGATTTGAGACCCCTCTTGGCAGGCAGGGCAGATGCCGTAGAATTCCAGCCGCTGCCTTACCTCAGTGTAGCCCCGCTCTTGAGCCACCGCCTGGGTAATGCCACCAAGATCGATATCCAGATCCTCGATTCGGCCGCAAGCTGTGCAGATGAGATGGGCGTGCGGCTCAGGCTTGCGTCCGTCGTAGCGGCTGCCGCCGCCCAGAGGCAGCTCTAGCACCTCGCCCAAGCTCTTGAGGCACTCCAGGGTGTTGTAGACGGTGGCCAGGCTTGTGGTGGGGAAGTCCTGTCGTACCTGGCGGTAGATCTGCTCCACGCTGGGGTGCTGGTGGCTGCCGATGAGCGCCCGTAGGATCGCCAACCGCTGTGGGGTTAGTCGGTACCCAGTGGTCTTCAGGAGGGCGGTCACCTGGTCTAGGCGAGCGTGTGGGAAGGTGTCCAGACTCATTCTTAACTGATACTCATTCTACATTAGTCCCGGCCCGTGTCAAGAGGGACCTCGGCAGCCCGCATTCCCTTCTAGGTGCCCGTGGAGCCGTGGCCGCCTTGCCCGCGCTCCGTCGGGGATAGGGCCTGCGCTTCCACCACCGGCAGGTCGGCCAGGCGGGCGATAACCAGCTGGGCGATGCGGTCGCCGTGGCGCACGGTGTACGACCCCTGCGAGCCGAACAGGTACATGGTGACCAGCACCTCGCCGCGGTAGTCGCTGTCGATGGTGCCGAAGGTGACACCAACGCCCTGGGCCGAGAGGCCCGAGCGCGGCCGCACCTGAGCGTCGTAGCCGGGCGGCACCTCGATGGCGATGCCCGTGGGGACGCGCACCGGGTCGCGGCCCAGCTTCATGCCCTCCGGCGCCTCGATGCAGGCGAATAGGTCGAGCCCGCTGGCGCCGGGCGTGGCCCGCTGGGGCAGGCGCGCGCCGGGCCGCAGGAGCTGCACCCGCAGGGCAGGCCCTTCGGCGGGGCTCAGGGCAGGCCCCCGGTCAGCCATCGTCTTCGTCCAAGAAGCGCGTGATCTCGGCCAGCACCGTGTCCGGCTTCTCCATGGGGCAGAAGTGCCCGCCGCCCTCGATGGTAGCCACGCGGGCGTCGGGCATCTGGTCGGCGATGGCCTGAGCGATGAAGGGCAGGTGGCTATCGCTGTGCTCTCCACGCACCACCAGGG
>MGNZ01000105.1:0-504 GCA_001795235.1 Chloroflexi bacterium RBG_16_64_32
CTTCGGGGCGGGTTCTCTGAACGCGCTCCCGTACGGCGTCGAGGTAGTCTGGATGGACGAAATCCCACAAGGGTCTATCGACGATGTCGTCGCCATTCTCTGCGCCGAAGAGTTCCACCCCTGCACTGTTCACAAACATCATCCGGCCTTCACTGTGCACGACGATGGCATAGGGGGAGAACTCGACCAACCGCCGGTAGCGCTCTTCGCTCTCCCGCAGCGATTCCTCCATCTGCTTGCGCGTGGTGATGTCCTGCACCTGAGTGATGGAGTAGAGGGGGCTGCCGTCGGCATCGCGAAGTAGCGAAGAGGTCAATTGGCCCCAAAACATGTGCCCGAGCTTGTGGACGAATCGCTTCTCAAGCTGGAAGGAGTCGCTCTCTCCGGCCAACATTCGGCGCACATGGTGTAGGGTAATGTCCAGGTCGTCAGGGTGGGTGATGGCCTGCCAGGTCGTGGACGTCAATTCTCGCTCCGTATAGCCAAGCGTTTCCCAGCAGGCAC
>MGNZ01000105.1:520-3986 GCA_001795235.1 Chloroflexi bacterium RBG_16_64_32
ATGGCCATCGGGCCTGACCAGGGCCATCCCGATAGCGGCGTGATCGAATGCGCTGCGGAAGCGCTCCTCGCTCTGCCGCAGCGCTTCCTCCACCCGCTTGCGCTCATTGATGTCCGTCAGGACTCCCCGGAGACCCACCGTACGGCCTTCGCGCACGATCGGCCGGCTGGCTACTCGTATCCAACGAACATCGCCGCATTTGGTCGAGAACCTGAACTCGATGGGCTCCAGATGGCCACCTAGCGTAGTCTCAAGGCCCTCGAGGACGCGCCCGCGATCATCCGGTTCGACGAACTCGATGAAGGTTCGGCCGAGCAACTCAGACGGGCTGTAGCCAGCGAATTCTTCGGCGACGGGGCTGACGTAGGTTACGCGCCCGCTCGCGTCGACCTCATAGATGACGTCGTTGAGGTTCTCCACCAAGTCGCGGTACTTTTCTTCTGACTTCCGGAGCGCCTCCTCCGCCGCTTACGCTCGGTGATGTCCTCGCCTACGCCGAGGTAATGGGTGATGATGCCGTTACTGGATCGGATAGGCGTTATGGACGCGGACAGCCAGTAGACCTCGCCGTTCTTTCGCTTGTTCCTAAGCTCTCCGCGCCAGTCCCTACCCGAGGCGAGTGTTTCCCCTAGTTCCTGATGGTCTTCGGAGGACCGCTCGTCAAAGCCGCTTGCGTGCTTCCCGATGGCCTCTTCCGGCGGGTAGCCCGTGACCGCCGTGAACTTGGGGTTCACGTACTCGATCTTGCCGGCGGTGTCCGTGATCACCACCACGCCCGGCCCCTGCTCGACAGAACGAGCCAGGACGCCCAGGCGGCCCAGCGTTTGCGCGCTGTCCCTATGGTCATTGACGACGGAGGCGCGACCCGTACTTTTCCCCCCGGTCTTCTTCTTCTCCGTCATGACTCGATTTGCCCGCGAAGGCGGATCACCCAGCGGAAGGAGGAGGTCAGGAGACCATCCCGCCGCGTAGGGCTACCCTGATGCTAGCGCCCGCCGGGAAAATGTCAAGGGATGCTACAAGGAAATTCCGCCATCGCTATCGGGGGAGGCAGGCGCGCTGAGCGGTCGCTGGACGCGCACCTCATGGCGACCCAGGTACAAAAAAGGGAGCGCAAGGATGGCCCGGCCACACCTCTGAGTACTCGCAAGCATCAGGTAGCCTTGGTGCGCTAGCCGGGGAGCGCCGCCCGCATGCCAGCGGCGGATACTCGGCGCGTGGATTCGATTATCCGGACGGCGGCCCTGGTCACGGGCTCCAGGCTGGGCCGGTGTATCTTGTCCAGCGTATCCATGGCGTCGAACAGGTAGAAGGGCGCCGTCAGGTAGTTGACGATAGGCACGCCCGCGAGGTGGAAGTCGCCACCGTCGGTTGTGGGACGCGGGCCGAACGCGGTGGGCGGGAGGATGAGAGAGCGCCGCAGGTCCTCAGCTTCGATGGCCCGGCGCACCGCCGACTCTAACGGCGGGATGCGGCTGGTGAACCACCAGCGGGCCTCCGGGTGCCCGCTGGGGACGACACCTCGGCCGGACTCCACGAACTCGCCGGCGGCGTGCTCCAGATGCACCTCAAGCACCGTTCGCTGAAGCTCCGGCCGGTGACGGTCGATGAAGGACCTGGCGCCGGCGCCGCCCGCCATATGGCCGGAGTTCAACAGAAACACGAGCCGGTGCGGCCGCTGCGCCGGGGACACTTGGGACCAATAGGCGGCCTGGGCGAGCACCAGGGAGACGCCGGACGCGTCCTCCACCGCCGAGGACCAGGGGCCGTCGTGGTGGGAGCCGATGATGACCATCTCTTCGTCAGCCCCTGGGAGCTCACCGACGACGTTATGAGTGGTGATCTCCTCTCGCGCGGAGTCAACTCGCACCGCCACCCGCACAGGGGCTTCGCGCATCATGTCGCGCAGCCGCTCCCCCTGGCTGCCGCTAATCCACACGCCTGGAATCGGTCGGGCGACGGCATCGTAAGGAACGTAGTATTCGACGGAGTCGCCGGGGTAGCCCGATAGCACGCCTATGAAGGCGCTGGCGCCGGCCTGGATGGAGGGCTCCATCACCGCCTGGATCTCGCGGCCGAAGGGGAGCACCTGCATCGACTGGGCGAAGGTGTCGTCGGGGTCGTAGCACGATGTGGCCAGCCCGGCGAGGGTGGAGTGGCGGGAGCGCATGAGCGGCAGGTCAAACAGGGACGCGCGCCCCCGGACATCCTCCGGTGAGCCGGCGTCGAACACCGCGAGATCGGCCTCCAGGTCCCCGGCCGGAGCGCTGTGAGGCAGGGGGAAGCAGGGGATGGAGGCCTGTGTGCCGCCCGCGCTTACCGTCAGTGACCACTGCCGGGGCTCCCAGTAGGGGAGCTGCACGGGCTCCAGGCGGACGTTCTCCAACCCCAGGGCGCGGAAGCGCTCCAGGCAGAACTGCTCCGCCCAGCGGTCGGCCGGATAGCCTGGGCGGCGGACGCCCTGGGTGAAGACCTCCTGGATCCAGGCGAAGATGGTATCTCCACTTGGGATGAGCTTGTCGCGAGGCACCGTATCGGCCTCACTCGTAGCGCAGCGCCTCCGCCGTGGGCACGCTGGCGGCCTGCCGCGAAGGTATGAACGTCATGACCAGCGAGGCTATGTAGGTGAAGATAGAGATGAAGATGATTTGGTCCCATGGAATGAAGAAGCCGCCCATGTCAGACGGGAACTCGTCGCTGGTGATGAGGAAGAACGAGAGCCACAGGGCCAGCCCCACACCGGAGAAGACGGCCATCAAGGTGATGAACGACGATTCCAGCATGAAGCTCAAGGCGACGGTGCTCCGCTTGTAGCCGATGGCCCGTAGCATGCCGATCTGCTGCCGGCGCTCCACGACCGTCCGAAAGGCGATAACGCCCACGGCGGCGATGCCGACGAACAGTCCCAACCCCATGAAGCCCTGCATCAGCAGGAAGAAGTTGCGTGATAAAGCCTGGTCATCATCGATTCGCTGCTTCAGGGACTCGGCCTGGACGCCGGCGGTCAGCAGCGTGGACTCGATCTCCTGGGCCACGTCCTTGGAGTCGCCCGGGTCCAGCAGCCCCACGAAGTGCCGGGAAACATCGGGATCCCCGAAGACCAGGCGGAACATCTCGTCCGGCACGTAGACGCCCAGGAAGGTGGCGCTGGCCCCGAAATCGATCACTCCGATGACGCGGGCCTTTTCGTTCTGGCCCGTTATGGGGTCCCACAGATTGACGAAGATTGAGTCGAACTCGCTGGCATCGGAGTCGATGCCTGAGATGCTGAATTGGTCACCCGCAAATAGCGCCTCCTGTAGCGTGAATCCGTCGACGATGGCGACGTTCCGCTCGTTCTTCATCGCCTCCCACACGGCCTCATCGCTCTCAAAGCCCCGTGCGCGGGCCGAGAGGAGGATGTCGCTCCCATCTACGAACGCCTCGTCGACTCCGAAGACGGGGTAGTTGTTCAGATAATTGTTGC
>MGNZ01000105.1:4114-13552 GCA_001795235.1 Chloroflexi bacterium RBG_16_64_32
TTGTTCGGGTTCTCGTCCACTACCACGTCCCAGCCGCCGCGAGCGGTATCGGCCAGGAATAGCCGATTGAAGTTCAGGTTCATGGTGGACATCACGGTGAGCGCGAAGACGACCAGGGAGATCATGGCCAGGGTCATGCCGGTGCGGAACTTGTAGGCCAGGGGGTAGGCTACGGCGGTTTTCATGGCGGGAAGGATGGGGCCGAAGACGTCGCCCAGACGCGAGAGCAGGGCCAGTACGAGGTCCGCGTTGTACATGAGGACGAAGGTTGAGGCGGCGACCATGGCGACGCCGCTGAGGAAGAACATCTCCATGTCCCCCTCCAGCTCACCGAAGAGCGGCTTCAGCCGGTTGCCCGCGGTGAGGCCCCAGAATACCAGTATGAGCACACCCATGATGGTGAAGACGGGCCGCGCAGGGAGGCTGAAGAAGCGCAGAATCGTGGCCGCGCCAAACGCGATGAGGGAGAAGCCCAGAGCGAAGGGGAAGGCCAGGTCGTTGCTCACGCCCGTGACCACCAAGAGGGCGCCCGCCACCACGACGACCGTACCGAAGCCGGCGCTCCAGGCGATGGGCCGGTCGCGGTCCTGGAGCGCCACCAGGACGAGCCCGAGCGGCGGCAGCACGATCCCCAGGAGGACGAGCCAGGCCGGTATGCTCTGGGGCCTGCGATCCCGCGTGAACCGCACCACAAGGACGGCCAGTAGATAGTGGATGGGTGTCAATACGAGGGGCCAGATGAGGGGCCAGGTGGGGATGCGCTCACGGCGTGCCACAAGGAGGGCGATCTGGTAGATCGGAAAGGCCAGGACCGGCACGGGGAACCACAGGGGCCAGAACCAGCGCATGGGGCGGACGTCAGTTCTCTTTTCGGCCGGCCGGCTGAAGTCGCTGCCCCGCAGGAGGTAGAGCCAGGGCCCGATCAGACCGATGAGCGCAAGAGCCCCGAAGGGGAGCGCTAGACCGCCGAATGTCAGGGCGCCAGCCAAAGACACGATGATTATTCCCGCTGCGACGAAGGCATTCAGGACGCCGCGGAGATAGCCCATTAACGTCGCCTGCTCCGGATTCGCCGCTGCGGTCTCCGCCAGATCGCGGATCGCCGCGACGATGTTGAGGTTGGATATCCGCCACGAGGAGAAGACCACGGTAAGGTACGTGAGCACCACGCCCAGGCTGTACGAGATGATGACGCTGCGCGCGGTGACGTGCGGCTGGATGCTGAGGCCGAACTCTGAGAATATGCGCGCCATGATCTCGGCCATCCCGAAGGCGACGAGGATGCCGAGGCCGGCGCCCACCATGGCGGAGAGGATGTTGTAGGCCATGCCCTCCGACATGAACATCTGAATCAGATGGTCCCGCCTCGTGCCGACGGCTCGCGCCATCCCCATCTCCGGCTTTCGCTCGGCGGCCAGCATTACGAAGATCATGACGATGAGCAGCATGCCGGCGCCGATGGAGAAGAGCCCGAAGATGAGGAAGAAAGTGGCGAAGATATTGCCCGCCGCCTCGGATTCCTCCACCAGGTCCTGTTTGGTGGTCTCGATTTCCAGGGCCAGGTCCGTCGAGCGGGGGTTATCGGGCGACAGGCCCTCGGCGCCGATAACTCGCTCCAGGGTCACGACCACGTCGTCGGTCAGGTCGACGCTGTCCCGCACGCCTCCCCTGTTCGATATGCCGATGAAGCTTACCTCTCCCGGGCGGACGACGATCTCCTGGAGGGTGTCCAGCCGCGTCACCAGCCCCTCCTTGGCGCCGAAGTCACCCACTCCAGTCAGGAACCGGTCTTCCACCACGTCCACGATGGCGAGCTCGTGCGGCTGGCCCTCCACGAAGACCTGCACGCGGTCGCCGGGCTCCACAGCCAGCTCTTCGGCCCCACTCTCGTTCATGAATGCCTCGCCCGCGGCCAGGGAGCCGATGTCCAGCGCCTCGCCTGTGCTGACAGAGATTACGTCCGGAAAACCGTCCATAGAGCCGGCGTCCAGGCCCACGAAGCTGACGGACGGCTCGCTCTGGCCGCTCTCGGGATTGAGGATGGGGACCTGCTGGAACAGCAGGGGCAAGAAGCCATCGATGTTGGGATCGTCTGCGGCCGCGAGGGCGGCGCGAAGCTGATCGTTGACCTCCTGGGGAATCGTCGAGTTTCTCTGGTTCGGCGCTTCGTCTGTCTCCCCTCGTCGCTGGACGACCTCGTCAGCGTGGCCCAGGAGGGTGTAGGTGGAGTTGGTGAGGCTATAGTCTACGGTATCGCCGGTGGTGAAGGCGGCGGAGATGATGAGGGTGCTGAGCATGAGCCCTACGACTATGAGCACAGTCTGGGCCAGCCGGCGCGGCATGTTGCGCAAGCCCATTAGGAACATGATGCGGCTGCGAAGGGCCACGTATCCTACGGTGGCCAGAGACACGCCGAGGGCCGCGAGCAGCCCCAGCATGATGTAGTTCATCGAGAGTCCGAACAGATTGTCCACGGGTCTCTCCTATTCGGGCTCCGTCTCGGCCGCCGGCCCCCAGATGCCCGCTTCTCGGTTAATGATGTGATGGTCGCTGGTGATCCGGCCATCCTGCATCTTGATGATGCGGCCTGTCCGCTCCGCCACCTCCAGCGCGTGGGTGACCAGGACGAAAGTCTGGTGCTGCTTCTGGTTGAGATCGCAAAGAAGGTCCATGATCTCGCCGGCGTTGGTGCTGTCAAGGTCGCCGGTGGGCTCGTCGCCCCATACGATTGCCGGCTCGTTGACCAGAGCACGGGCGATGGTCACACGCTGTCGCTGGCCGCCGGAGAGCTCGGCAGGCTTGTGCTGCGCCCAGTCTTGGAGGTGGACCCGATCGAGGGACTCGTAGGCGCGGCGGCGGGCCTCCCGGGCGGAGACACCGGAGACAACCAGGGGCAGCTCCACGTTCTCAACGGCGGAGAGGACCGGCAGCAGGTTGTAGAACTGGAAGACGAAGCCCATGCGCCGGGCCCGGTACTCGGTCTTGTCGTTGTCGGACATGGTGCTCAGGTCGACGCCGTCAACCGAGGCGCGGCCGCCGTCGATGACGTCCAGTCCACTGAGGCAATTGAGAAGGGTGGTCTTGCCGCAGCCGGACGGCCCCATGATGGCCACCATGTCGCCCTGGCGAATCGTGAGGGTGACGCCGCGCAGCGCCTGCACCTGCACCTTGCCCGTGTCATACGTTTTGGCGACGTCCACGGCCTCGATGATGGGACGCCGGTCGGATGCGGGCGCTGGTTTATCGTTTGTGCCCGTGGCTTCCAGGGTCATACGGTATGGCTCCTCTGGTTGGGCCGATGTCCGGCCGAAGTGGGGCGACGCTTAGCGCTCAGGCTAAGCGTATTTTATCGCCCGCAGATGTGTGGGGCAAAGGAGCGGCCGCGAGGCGAGACACGATCTCCACCGCTGTGACATCGCGGTCAAACACGTGGCCGAAGTAGCGGGCCAGACGCTCGGTCACAGGCGCCAGCGGCACGGAGAAGCCCAGCACCCGCTGCATGGACGTGACACCGCGGTCCGCGATGCCGCAGGCTACGATTCGCTCGAACCAGTGGAGATCCACGTTAACGTTGAGGGCCAGGCCGTGGCTCGTGACCCAGCCTCCCGCCGCTCCTCCCGGCCGGCTGACCCGCACGCCGATGGCGGCGATCTTGTCGCGGGCCACCCAGACGCCGGTGAGCCCCTCTACCCGCCGTGCATCGATGCCGTAGCCTGCCAAAGTGCGGATGACGACGTCCTCCAGGCCGCGCACGTAGGCCTGGACGCCGCGAGGCTGCGTCCCCAGACCGAATATCGGGTAGGCGACTAGCTGACCGGGGCCGTGGAAGGTGATGTCGCCGCCGCGGTCGACTGTGAGCAGGGGCACGCCCAGGGCCTCAGCCGGGACGTGGAGGCGGCCGGCGCGGGCGCGTCGGCCGGTGGTGTACACCGGCGGATGCTCCAGCAGGAGCAGGGTGTCCTCAACGTCTCCGCGGGCGCGGCGGACGGCCAGGTCGCGCTGGATGGCCCAGGCCTGCTCGTAATCGACCTGCCCGAGCCAGAGCGCGCGGCAGGGGGGGCGTGTCTCGCTCATTCCAGCGGTGAGTCGGGGCCGTAGGTCTCAAGGCGGCCCACCACGGAGCGGAGAAACCCGGCTGCCTGAGCGCCGTCCAAGACGCGATGGTCGAAGGATAGGCAGAGGTTGACTGTGGAGCGCACAGCAATGGCGTCGTCGTCCATGACGACGGCGCGCTTCGTCACGGCTTCCAGAGCGAGGATCGCAGCCTGGCCCTGGTTGATGATGGGCATGCTGATAATGGAGCCGAACCAGCCGGTGTTGTCCACAGTGAAGGTACCGCCCTGCACGTCCTCCAGCTTCAGCTTGCCGGCGCGGGCCCGCTCGGAGACGCCGTTGACGGCGCGGGCCAGGAGGGCCACGCTCAGGCGGTCGGCGTCATGGACGACAGGAACGACGAGCCCTTCATCGGTGGCGACGGCAATTCCGATATGGATGCGCTTTTTGACGATTATCTTGTCCTCCGCCCAGGAGGAGTTGAGCAGCGGGTTCTCGCGGAGGCCTTGAGCGACAGCGGCCACGACGAACGGGAGGTATGTGAGGTCCACGCCT
Source organism: Chloroflexi bacterium RBG_16_64_32 (assembly GCA_001795235.1). Classification (GTDB taxonomy): domain Bacteria; phylum Chloroflexota; class Dehalococcoidia; order SM23-28-2; family RBG-16-64-32; genus RBG-16-64-32. The sequence continues at coordinate 8,723 of MGNZ01000105.1, forward strand.
TCCCGATTGCGGAAGGCCTCGCGTTGAGCGTGGCGCAGTCGTACGAGGCCGGTGACGTCGGCCTCCATCACCAGCCAGGCGTGTGGTGCGCTAAATTTGGACGCAGCCATGCGCTTGGCGATGGTGCGGCGGATGGCGGTGAGGGGGAGCGTCTCCTCCTCCTGCTGCACCGGTGTCGCGAACGGCGCCAGCGGCGGCTTGCCCGGCTCCGAGGCGAAGGCGCGAACGTCGTCCTCCAGGATGCGGCCCTGGGGCCCGCTGCCTTTGACGAGCGCCAGGTCGACGCCCAACTCCTGGGCCAGCTTCCGCACTCGGGGAGTTGCGCGACGGCGGCCCTCTGGGCTTGCCCGATCGTGGGCAGGGCCCGATGGCTCAGGGACGGCTCTCACGGGCCTCTCCTCCACAGCGGTAGGCGAAGTCGCGGCCTCGCCGGCGACCGCCTCAATAATGGCCAAGGGTTCACCCACGGCGACGACGGCGCCCTCCTCGGCGAGAAGCTCCCTCACCGTCCCCGTAACGGGGGAAGGGATCTCCACGTCGACTTTGTCGGTGTTGATTTCGACGATGGGCTCGTACTTGTCGACGTGGTCGCCCGGCTTCTTGAGCCACCGCTCGATCGTGCCCTCGGTGACGGTCTCGCCCACTTCGGGCATCGTCAGCGTGGTGATCATGGGAGAGCCTCCCTAGTAGGCGGCCAGGTCTCGAATCGCACTCGCTATCTTTGCCGGGTTAGGGAGCACGTACTCTTCCAGGACGCCGGCGTAGGGCGCGATAGGGACATCCGGGGAGGCCACGCGGGTCACCGGCCCGTCCAGGAAGTCGAACGCCTCCTGGGCGATGATAGCAGCTACCTCCGCGCCGAAGCCACCCGTGAGGTTATCCTCGTACACCACCAGCGCCTTGCCGGTCTTCTCCACGGACTTGAGGATGGTTTCCTTGTCCAGGGGCGAGATGGTGCGCAGGTCGATCACCTCGGCACTGATGCCATCCTCGGCCTCCACGGTCTCGGCGGCCTTGAGGGCGTGGTGGAGCATCATCCCGTAGGTTATCAGGCTGATGTCCTTGCCATCACGCTTCACCTCCGCCTCGCCGATGGGTATGGTGTAGTCCTCGTCCGGGACGTCCCAGCGGTGCAGCCGGTAGGCCCGTTTGTGCTCCAGGAAGAGCACCGGGTCCGGGTCGCGGATGGCGGACTTGAGGAGGCCCTTGGCGTCGTAGGGGGTGGCCACGCAGACCACCTTGAGACCGGGTACGTGGCCGTAGATCGCCTCCACGCTCTGCGAGTGGTAAGGGCCGCCGTGGATGCCCGCGCCGTAGGGAGCCCGGATCGTTATGGGACAGCCCCAGCCCCCGTTGGAGCGATAGCGCAGGCGGGCGGCCTCGCTTACTATCTGGTCCATGGCCGGGTGAATAAAGTCGGCGAACTGGATCTCGGCGATGGGGATGACGCCGTTGAGGGATGCGCCGATGGCCACGCCCACGATGGCGGACTCGGCCAGCGGGGTATCGATGCAGCGGTCGGGGCCGAACTCATCGAGGAGGCCCTGGGTTGCGCGAAACACTCCCCCGTTTGCCACATCCTCGCCCAGAACGATGACGCGCGGGTCGCGCTCCATCTCCTCCGACATGGCGTCGCGGACGGCTTCCACCATATTCTTTTCAGCCATCGCTACCTCCCCTCCTCCTACGCAGGTTCTCTGTAGGCCAGGGCTCCCGTCCTGGCCGGTCAAGGCTAGGGCCTCGACCTACGTCAGCATTATCGTCCCTTCTCCTCCGCGAAGACGTGCTTGAGAGCGGACTCGGGATCGGGCAGCGGAGCGTTCTCAGCGTACTCGGTCGCCGCGTCCACCTCTTCCGCCACCTTCATGGCCAGGTCGTCTCTCTCTTTCGCGTCGAGCAATCCGTGCTCTTGGAGATAGGCCTGGAAGCGGATGATCGGGTCCTTCTTGGCCCACTTCTCCACCTCCTCGCGAGAGCGGTAGCGGCGGTCGTCATCGTCGCTGGTGTGGGGGACGAGGCGATAGGTCTTGGCCTCGATGAAGGTGGGGCCCTCGCCGCGACGGGCCCTGTCCACCGCTTCCCGGGCCGACCCGTACACCGCGAGCACATCGTTGCCGTCCACGGTGACGCCGGGGAAACCGTATCCCTGGGCGCGCACTGAGACGTTCTCCACCGCCATCTGCTTGGTCCAGGGGACGGAGATCGCGTACTGGTTGTGCTCGCAGACGAACACGACGGGCAGGCCGTGGATGCCGGCAAAGTTCATCGCCTCATGGCAGTCACCCTCGGAGGTGGCGCCGTCGCCGAACCAGACCATCGAGACCTCGTCCAGGCCGCGGAGCTTGCTGGCGAAGGCGGTACCCACAGCGTGCACGATCTGGGTGGCCACCACCGCCGCGCCGGAGACGATCCGCAGCTTGGGATCGCTAAAATGGGAGGGCATGTTGCGACCGCCAGAGCTGACGCTCTCGCCCCGCGCCAGGGCCTCCAGCAGCAGATCGCGCGGGGTCTGGCCGATCACGAGAACAACGCCGATATCCCGGTAGTAGGGGACCACCCAGTCCTTGCCCGGGGCCAGGGCATAGGCGGTGCCGACCTGGGCCGCTTCCTGTCCCTCGCCGGTGACGGCGAATGGAACCTTGCCCATACGGTTGAGCATCCGCACCCGCTGCCCAATTGCGCGGGCGAGCATCATCTTGTAGAGCATGTCCATGAGCTGATCGCCGGTGAGGCCAAGCCCGCCTGGCGATTCCCTGACTGAAACCACTTCCATCCTCCTCCTTACCAGTAGATGCTGATGCCTGCTGAGAGTTGCGCGGCCTCCCCCAGCACCTCGCTGAGGCTGGGGTGCGGGTGAATGCTCATCCCCATCTCCCAGGCGGAGGCGCCGAGGAAGCGGGCGAGGGCAGCCTCCCCGATGAGCTCTCCCGCCTGATGGCCGAGGACGTGAACGCCCAGGACATCGCCGGTATCAGAGTCGTAGACCAGCTTGACGAACCCCTCCGGCGCGCCGTGGATCATTGCCATGGCGTTGCCGCGGAAGGAGAACCGCCTGGTTTTGACGTTGTTTCCCTGCTCGCTGGCCTGCTCCTCCGTGAGGCCGACGGCGGCGACGTGGGGCCGGGTGTAGGTGACGCGGGGCACGCGGTTCAGGTCCAGGGGCTCCGTCTCCTTGCCCGCGGCCGCCTCGGCGGCGAGGAAACCCTCGGCGGCGGCGACGTGGGCTAGCTGCAAACCGCCGATGACATCGCCCACGGCGAACACGGTTGGCTCAGCGGTGCGGTAGCTGCCGTCCACGATGACCCGTCCGTTCTCCGCCCTTACGCGCGTGTTCTCGAGGCCAAGACCATCGGTCAGGCCATCGCGCCCGGTGGCGACCAGCACCTTCGCAGCCCGCACCGTCTTCTCCTGGCCATCATGCTCGACAGCGAGCTCGACCACATCGTCGAACGTGCGCGTGGCCTCCGGACGCACACGGGCGGAGGTGAGGACGGCACAGCCGCGGGCGGTCAGCAGCTTTTCGATGCTTCTTCCGAGGTCTGCGTCCTCCAGGGGCAGCAGCCGGGGCAGTTGCTCGATGACGGTGACCTCCGCACCCACATCCAGGTAGAAAGAGGCGAACTCCAGACCGATCGACCCGGCGCCGATGACGGCGATGGACTTCGGGATTTCGGTCATCTCCAGGCAGTGATCGCTCGTAAGGATGCGCTCGCCGTCCGGCTCGAGACCGGTCAGAGCCATGGGTTTGGAGCCGGTGGCGAGGACGACGGCCTTCGCCTCGAGGCGCCGGCCGCCGACGTCCACCTCCGTAGGCGAGAGTAGCCGGGCGTGGCCCTCGATGATATCCACCTTGTGCTTTTGGATGACGGACCGCAGGTTCTTGTGCAAGGCGCCTACAACCTGCTCCTTGCGGTCAGTCAGCAGACGGTAATCGAGGGAGATGTTCTCGGCGGTGATGCCGAAGGTGCGGCTGTTGCGGATCAGTGAGAGGTTGTGGGCGGTCTCCAGCAGGAGCTTGGTGGGGATGCAGCCTCTGTGGAGGCAGACGCCGCCGACCTTCTCTCGTTCGACGAGGGCCGCGGTGAGGCCCAACTGGGTGGCGTGGATAGCGGCGGTGTAGCCGCCGGCGCCGCCTCCGATGACGACTAGGTCAAATGCCTCCACGACCTACCCTTCTCACCGCACGCTCAACGACTCAAGGTATCGCTACCTCTGATTATAGAAATGCAAGTCGCATATCACATTGTCTCAGGGCCCGCACAGGCTGTCAACGCGAGGCTATAACGCAACATGGAGCCGCGGGGACGTGGCATGAATCGACATCGGATCGCCAAGGGCCCGGCGGGCACAAGCTTGCTGCTGGCCATCGCTGCCCTGCTCTTCCTGTCGTTCTGGCCGTGGACATATCAGGGCGAGGAGATCAGTGCGAACGGCGAGGTGGTCCGGAAAACTTCCGCCTCGCTAATCGAGGAGAACGGCGCCGGCGTCCTTGCGTGGCTCTTCTTTCCCGCGTTCCTATCTGTAACCGGATTCCTGGGTTCATTTAGACAGGCCGGAGCTTCCAGACTAGCTATGTGCGTAACCGCCGCCCTATTGCTGCTGTTCACGTTCACGACCGGATTTTCGATTGGGATGTTCTACGTACCAGCCGCACTGGCACTCACAGTTGCCGCCGCGACCGCCAGAGCCGCCAGTCCGAGCACCCATTCTGTCTAGACCCCGCGCCTTCCTCGACCACCCGAACGCACAGGCAGTGGCGCGTAAGTGTAGTGCTTCAAGACATGTGAGACACGCGGGCCTGGCGGGGCAGGCGCTGTAGAGCATACTCCA
>MGNZ01000106.1:0-111 GCA_001795235.1 Chloroflexi bacterium RBG_16_64_32
AAGGGCATCCCCTCCCCCATCCCCATCTTCCGCGCCCTGCGGGAGGGCTCCTAGCACCAGATGTAGGTCGGGGTCTTGAGACCCCGACACGCGGGGGTCTGAAGACCCCCG
>MGNZ01000106.1:421-8274 GCA_001795235.1 Chloroflexi bacterium RBG_16_64_32
ATCACCCGCACGCTCTGCACCGGCCACACGTCCGCCACCAGCTCCAGCATCCGCGCCGCCCGCCTGTCTTCGTAGCCCAGGTCGACGCCCACAACACAGTCGCCAAGCAGCTCTGCCGCCGACGCCCGCGCCGGCCGGCAGTTAACGGTGAGCCCTGCGCCCTGTTCGGCGAAGAAGTCCTCGCCCGTTGCCGGGGAGTACGTCAGCCCCAGCAGCGGCTCCCGCCGGTAGCACAGCGCGATGTTGAACGCGAAGTACGGTATCCCCCGTGAGAAGTTGTGCGTGCCGTCCAGAGGGTCCACCACCCACATCCATCCCTCGTCGCGACACACGGGACTCGGGACACGCGACACGGCATCTTCGTGTCTCGTGTCTCGTGTCTCCTGTCTCGGAGACATCTCCTCAGAGAGGACAGCGTGGTCAGGGTATTCGAGGCGCAGGAGTTCGATAACAGCGTGCTCCGCCGCCAGGTCTGTCTCCGTCACGAAGTTCCCCCGACCCTTCACGCGCACGTCGTGACGCGACCCGCCCGCCCGGTCAGGGAAAGCCGCCATGATGACCCGCCCGGCCTCCTGGGCGCACATCCGCGCCACCTCCGCGGCCGTCTTGCCGCTGCGGGAAAGGGGGAGCTCAGGCATGCGGCCCGGCTACATGCGCTCCGGCGCGCTGACGCCCATCAGGCCCAGGGCCCGCGCCAGGGCCAGCTTGGCCGCCGCGACCAGCTTCAGCCGCGCCTTCGACAGCGCCTCGTCGTCGGACACTACGCGGCACTTCTCGTAGAAGTCGTGAAACGCCGCCGCCAGGTCCATCGCGTAGTACGGGAGCTGGTGCGGCTCCAGACTCACAGCCACGCTCTCCACCAGCTCCGCGAGCTGGAGCATCTTGCGCACCAGAGCCAGCTCCGACTCGTGGGTAAGGAGCGAGACATCGCCGTCTTCGAACGACCGGATGCGCTCCGCCGCGTGCGACAGGATGCCGGCGATGCGGGCGTGGGCGTACTGCACGTAGTAGACGGGGTTCTCGGCGCTCTGGCGCTTGGCCAGCTCGATGTCGAAGTCCATGTGCGAGTCGGCCGCCCGCGACACAAAGAAGAAGCGCACCGCGTCCGCCCCCACCTCCTCCACCACCTCCCGCAGAGTGACGACCTCGCCCGCCCGTTTGGACAGCCGCACCACCTCCGCACCCCGTTTGAGGGTGACAAGCTGGTAGAGGATGATCGTGAGCCGCTCCGGGTCAACCCCCAGCGCCGCCGCCGCCGCCTTCATCCGCGGCACGTGTCCCTGGTGATCGGCGCCCCAGACGTCGATCACCCGCTGAAAGCCGCGCACCAGGAACTTATCGTAATGATAGGCGATGTCCGACGCGAAGTAGGTGGGCGCGCCCGTTGACCGCACGAGCACATTGTCCTTTTCGTCTCCCAGCTCTGAGGAGGAGAGCCACACTGCGCCCTCTCGCTCCGTGACGAAGCCGCCATCCCTCAGGTGCGCCAGCGACTTCTCGTAAGTGCCGTCCGAGTACAGCGACCGCTCCGAGAACCAGCGGTCATAGTGGACGCCTACCATCGCCAGGTCGTCCCTGATCACGTCCATCATCCGCGTCACGCCCAGGTCGTGAACCTCCGGAGGGTACGGCTCCCCCGGCGGCGCCAGCAGGGAGTCGCCCTTCTCCTCCCTCAGCCTCTGCGCCAGGCTGATCATGTACTCGCCCGGATAGCCGCCCTCCGGTATCTCCACCTCGCGGCCGAAAAGCTGCTGGTAGCGGGCGTAGAGAGTGGCGGCGAACGTCTCCGTTTGCGTCCCGGCATCGTTAACTAGGTACTCGCGCTGGACCTGATAGCCAGCGGCGGCCAGGACGTTGGCCAGCGTGTCTCCCAGAGCCAGACCGCGGCCGTTGCCCACGTGGATCGGGCCCACCGGATTGGCGGAGACGTACTCCACCTGAAGGGACCGGCCCCCGCCCAGGGGGACGTCCCCGAAGCGCTCCCCCGCCTCCAGGATAGCGTCCACCTGTGCCGCCAGCCACGAAGGGGATAGCCGGATGTTCAGGAACCCCGGCGGCGCCACGTCCACCGATCCCACCGCCTCGTCCAGGTCCATGTGCTTGACGGCGGTCTTAGCGATCTCCATGGGGCTCTGCCCGGCCAAGCGCGCAAGTCGCATCGCCAGACTGGAGGCATAGTCGCCGTGCTCCGGACGCTGCGGACGCTCCAGGGGCGCGTCAGGCACGGCCACGGCGGGCAGATCGCCGGCCGCCTGCGCCTTGCGCACCGCCTCCGATATCAGGCGTTCCAGTTCGTGCTTGACCATCGCCCTCCTGAAAGCACTATACCGCCCCCGGCGAGGGGCGGCATTCACAGCCTCAATTCTACCAGCCGCACAGCCGCCCCGCTAGGACGCCTCCGCCGTGATGCGGCCCCACAACTCTTCAACCCGCGCCGCCAGCGCCCGGTGCTCCCGCCGCTTTAGCTCCGGGTCGGCCTCCAGCAACCGGGTCGCCTCCGTCCGGGCCTGCTCGATGAGGGCCACATCTGTTAAACGCGCCACCTTGAGGTCAGGCAAACCGGATTGCCGCGTTCCAAAGTATTCTCCCGGCCCGCGGATGCGCAGGTCCTCCTCCGCCAGCCTGAAACCGTCGTGAGTCGTCTCCATGATGCGCAGGCGCTCCTGCGCCTCCTCCGACGGGTTCTCAGACAGCAGCAGGCAGTACGCCTGCTCGCTGCTGCGCCGCACGCGGCCTCGAAACTGATGGAGCTGGGCCAGCCCAAAGCGGTCGGCGCCCTCCACCAGCATCACCGTGGCGTTGGGCACGTCGATCCCCACCTCCACCACCGCCGTCGACACCAGCACATCCAGACCGCCGTCCCGGAACGCCCGCATCACCTCATCCTTCTCGCCCGGCGCCATGCGGCCGTGGAGCAGGCCCAGGCGCGTGTCCGCGAACACGTCCGTACACAGCCGTTCGTACTCCTGCACCGCCGCCCGCGCCGCCACCGCCTCCGACTCCTCCACCAGCGGGCAGATGATGTACGCCTGCCTTCCGGCGCCTATCCGCTTGCGCAAGAAGTCGTACGCCTGCTCGCGCTGGTCCGGTCGCAGGCGATGCGTCTTCACCGGCGGACGGCCCGGCGGCATCTCGTCCAGGACGGTTATATCCAGGTCGCCGTAAACGGTGAGGGCCAGGGTACGGGGTATCGGCGTGGCGGTCATCACAAGCACGTGCGGACTGGCGCCCTTCTGGCGCAACGCCGCCCGCTGCTCCACACCGAACCTGTGCTGCTCGTCCACGACGACCAGACCCAGCCGGTCGAACGAGACATCCTCCTGGATTAGCGCCTGCGTACCGATAGCGATACCCGTCTCCCCGCGAGCGATGCTGTCCTGCGCCGCCGCCTTGTCCGCTGCTTTTAGCCCTCCCCGCAGGAGCGTCACCCGCAGGGGCCCCTCCAGATAGTCCGGCGAGAATACGCCCCGCCACAGCTCATCCTGCCCGCCTGACAGCAGCCCGCAGAACGTACGGTAGTGCTGCTCTGCCAGCACCTCCGTGGGGGCCATTATCGCGCCCTGATAGCCGCTGGCGACCGCCGCCAGCAGCGCCATGGCCGCCACCACTGTCTTGCCGCTGCCCACGTCGCCCTCCAGCAGGCGGCTCATGGGCACGTTGCGCCCGATGTCCCGCAGCACCTCGTCCACCGCCCGCCGCTGTGCCCCCGTGAGAGCGAATGGCAGCGAGCGGGCAAACCCATTGCGGACCGCCTCCGGCAACGCCAGCTCCTGCGCCGCGCCGGCCGCCTGCCACTCCTTCCGCCGGCGCACCACCCCCAGCTCGATGTGCAGCAGCTCCTCCAGAGCGAACCGCCTCCGCCCCTCGTCCGCCTGCCGCTGCGAGTCGGGAACGTGTACCTGCCGCATCGCCTGCGCCGCCGGCAGTACACCGAGACGCCGCCTCACGTCCTCCGGCAGCGTCTCCTCCAGCCCGTCCGCGAACGTCTCCACCGCCTCCCGGGTCAGCCGCCGAACCAGCCGCTGGGGAAGACCCTCCGTGCCCGGGTACACCGGCACCAGTCGCCGCGTGTGAAGCGAGTCCCCCTCCAGCGTTTCCCACTCCGGGTTCTCCATCTGCATCCGGCCGCGGAACGCCGTCACCTTGCCGCTCAGGGCGATCTTCATTCCCGCCCTTAGCTGGCGTCCCACATAGGTATTTCCCCACCAGACTACCCGCAGCGTTCCTGTTTCGTCGCCGATCACCGCCTCGCTGGCCTTGCGGCGGCCCACCAGCCCCGCACCCGCCGACCACACCTCGCCCAGTACCGTCTGCTCCTCGCCCACCGCCAGCCGCGCCACGGGCCGCACCTGCGAGAAGTCGTTGTAGCGGAAAGGGAACAACCATAGCAGATCGCGCACGTTCTCCACGCCCAACTTCTTGAGCTTGGCGGCGTAGCCCCGGCTCACCCCCTTAAACGCGCCTACCGGCGAGTCCAGCGTCTCGGCTGCAGTGGCTGACCTGGCCCGCACGCCCTCACGGCTTCCCCGTGGCTGCCGGACAGCCGGGGTGGGTTTCGACTCTTGCGTTTCGAGGGGCGGGGATGAAGCGTCGGCCATCGGCTCCTCCAGCGCCAGCTCCAGCTCCTCCACCACGCGTTTGCGCTGGACTGGATGGAGCGCACGGTAGCCCCCGGACGGCAGAGAGCTCAGCACACGCCGGAAGCGGTGATCCGCTGGGATGAGCGGCCCCGATACGACCCGCTGCAGGTACGCGTCCAGGCCCCCGATCACCGCCGTATCCGCGAACTTCCGCGAGCGCTCAAGCGCCAGCACCTTGCGCAGCCTTTGGAGCGCCTCCGTCAAGCGGCTACTTTTCCCCCTCCAGAAGGCCCAATCCTAGAACGCCCGGACCGCCGTGCGTACCTATCACCGGGCCAAAGCGTCCCACCCAGATGTTCACGTCCGGCATAACCTCAGCCAGACGCTGCTGAAAGTCGTGTGCGTCCTGCGGATTAGTGGAATACCCGATCGCCACCTCCCGAAGGTTTGGATATGAAGTCGCGATCTGGAACAACCGGTCCAGGGCGCGGGCCTTCGTTCTCACCCGCTCCCACGGGTGGACCTCGCCGTCTTGAAGCGAGAGCAACGGCTTAACCCGCAGCATCCCCCCCAGGAACGCCCTCGCCCGACCGATTCGGCCTCCACGGCGCACGTATTCCAGCGTGTCCAGCAGGATGTAGATGCGGAGGCGCTGTACCACGCTCTCCACGGTTGCCTTTATCTGATCGATCTTCCCCCCCTCCCGCGCCACCCGCGCCGCCGCCATCGTGGCGATGGTCAGCCCCAGAGAGACGACCCTCGAGTCGATCACCTCGATCCGCGCGCCGCGGTCCGTCAGGATCTGGGCCGCCTGGCAGGCGTTGCCGTACGTCGCGGACAGTTTGGACGACAGGTGGATCGAAACGATCTCATTCGTCTGCTTCAACAACGGCTCGTAGGCCTCGAGGAAATCCCCTACCGAGGGCGCCGAGGTGGTGGGAAGCACATTGCCGTGGATCAGCTTGTCGTAGAACAGGTCGTGGCTGATCTCGATGCCCTCCCGGAACGCCTCGTCGCCGAATATGACGCTCAGCGGGACGATGGTGATACCGAGATTGTGAGCGAACTCAAGGGGTAGGTCGGCGGTGCTGTCTGTGACAATCCTAACGGCCACTTCGCGCTCCTCAACGGGGAGTATATCAGCCGCGCCTGCCCAGTTGGAACGGGGGCTACTCTAGAGAGATGATGTAATTGTAGTGCGGCTGCCCCCCGTCAACGATTTCGACCTCGTACTGGGGCAACGCCGCATGTATCCGGTCCGCGAGCGATTCCGCGTCGGCCTTCCGGGTGTCAGCCCCATGATATAGCGTCACCAGACTGGCCCCAACGGCCTCGATGTCTTGCACCGCTCGCAGCGCCCCCTCCTCTGCCGTATCCGCCGCCAGCTTTAGCTCGTCATCCGCAATGGCGATGATCTGACCCTCGCGCACCTGCACACCGCCCACGCTGGTGGAGCGCACCGCCCGGCAGACCTCCACCGTATGCACCCCCTGACGCGCCTCCTCCATCACCGCCACGTTCCCCTCCAGGTCCATGTCCTGATTAAGGGCGAGAACAGCGGCTATCCCTTGGGGGATGGAGTTCGTCTCCACCACCCGAAGCCGTTTCTGCGTCAGCCCCGCTGCCTGCTTCGCCGCCATGACTATGTTCTTGTCGTTTGGCAAGACGATAACGTCGTCCGACGGGCATGCCTCTACGGCGTCCAGGATATCGCGCGTGCTTGGGTTCATCGTCGGCCCGCCCGGCACTATCTTCGTGCAGCCCACGCTGCGGAACACTGTGGCCATCCCCTTGCCGGCCGCAACCGCAACCGTTGATATCGCCCCGGGCTGGGCATCCACATCAGCCTGAGCCTCGTGCATCTCCAGGAACCGGTCCGCCTGCTGCCGTATGTTGTCCACTTTCACTTGCAGCAACGAGCCGGCTTTCGTGCCGTGGCTTAACGCCGCCCCGGGATCATCCGTGTGCAGGTGCACACGCACCAGCCGGTCGTCTCCGACCACCAGCACCGAGTCTCCCAGCAATAGCATCTGCTCCCGCACCCCGTCCGGCTCTAGCCCTGCGCCCCCGATTAGGAACTCGGTGCAGTACCCGTACAGCGACGCTTCCTGCTCGTGGAGTTGGGAGGTCACGGTTAGCCACTCTTGTCCAACCTCCCCCGCCGACACGCTGGCGGGTATCTCCATCGGCTCTCCCCTCAGGTGACGGACCATACCGTCCAACAGCACAAGCAGCCCCTTGCCGCCGGCGTCCACGACCCCTGCCTCGGCCAGCACCGGCAGCAACGTCGGCGTGCGCTCCAGGCTCTCCGAAGCCGCCTCCACCGTGGTCTCCAAAATACCGACAATGTCCCGCGACCCCGAGTCGAGCGCCTTTCGCGCCGCATCCGACGCCTCCCGCATCACCGTAAGGATGGTGCCCTCCACCGGCTTGGTGACGGCCTGGTAGGCCGCGCCCGCACCCTCCTCCATCCCCCGCACCCAGGCGGCGGCGTCGATGCTCTCCGCCTCGGCTAGCGCCCGCGCCATGCCGCGGACGATCTGCGAGAGTATCACGCCGGAGTTGCCCCGGGCGCCCATGAGCGCGCCGTGCGACATACACGACATCATCTTGCCCGCGCCCTCATCGGGGCAGCTCTGCGCCTCCTCCATGACGGCGCGCATGGTGAGGTGCATGTTCGTGCCGGTGTCGCCGTCAGGCACGGGAAAGACGTTGATCGCGTTGACGGAATCGGCGTGCTTCTGCAGCCAGGCGGCGGCGGCGGCGAACATCTCGCGGAGTTGGCCGCCGGAGAGTGTTTCGATGGTCACGCGGGTGGCCATGGTTCACCCCACTTCCCGGAGGTTGCTCCCCAGCCGTAGCTGTGGGGCTTCAGCCCTGCTCCACATCGCAGTGGGCGCTGCCGGGGGGTGCGGAGGAGTGGGCCCGCCTTGCCGCTGCCGAATGCGGATGCTATCATGCGTTCTGCTGCATTCTATCACAGGTAAAGGTGCGCTAGATGGCCAGATGCCACGTCTGCGGCAAGGGCACGACCTTCGGCCGCAACATCAGACACAAGCACTCCGGGCGCTGGGAACGCAAGGCCCCAAAGACGAACCGCCCCTTCAGGGCGAACGTGCAGAAGAAGACGTTCGTCATCGACGGTCAGGCGGTGCGGCTGAACATCTGCACCCGCTGCCTGCGCACACAGCTCAAGGCCACGGCGTAGGGCGGGCCACTGAGCCACCCCGGCTGAAGGCCCCGAAGTCGATCCCCCGGGGGGAAAGGATGGCA
>MGNZ01000106.1:8283-9258 GCA_001795235.1 Chloroflexi bacterium RBG_16_64_32
ACGGAACCCACCTTGGAGGAGATGTGGCGCACGTTCATAACTGGCGAAAATCCCGCTTGGCGCAAGGGCTGGCGCCTACGCCGGATGTTGTAGCTGCAGGCCCGCCCGCCTCTGGAGGGGCTTTAGCCCTGCTCTACTGGGCAGACCTAAAGGTCTGCAGCTACGAGAGCCACTTGGCGACCTGAAGGTCGGCTCCTACACCTCCCGCCCCACCCCCGCCAGCGCCTCCTTCAGCCGCGCCATGTTCTCCGCCACCGAGGCGCTCTGCTCAGTTGGGAGAGCATCTCTTGTCATGCCATCCCGAAAGGCTGATCCTCGACAGCCGGGGAATGTGAGCCCTAATCAGAGGCAAGGAGCCGGTTGACAACCTATCTTGCCAAGGGTATTGTATCTAGCAATCAAACGGTGCGGGCCATCAACCCAGCCCGATCTGATATGGTGAATACCGGTACGAAGGATAGGAGAGGTGGGCCTCCCTGTCCCTACAGGAGGATTAGAAAGTTGCGATCTATCCATATCCTTGCGTCGCCTCGAGCCCTATGTCTAGCGTTGCTAGTGTCGTTGGGAGCCGTTCTTCTTCTGGCCGCCTGCACGGGCGGCGGCGAAGACTCGTCGGACGCGGGCTCTACGCCGCCGGCCCAGGAGACCCAGGCGCCGGCGGAGGCCGCAACGCCGGAGGAGACAGCCGAGCCCACCGAGGTGGCGGGTGACGCCTCCGGCGCTGAGATCGACCCCTGCTCACTGCTCACAAAAGACGAGGTCGAGGCGGCGGTGGGCAACCCGGTGGAGGAGGGCGTATTCGACCTCGGCGGCTGCGACTGGGACAGCGCTCCGGAGGACTCCGACGCGCACCTGGCGCTGATTCCCGTGTTGGACGTCTCCATGTGCACGCAGGCCCGGGCGGAGGGATCCAAGGACGTCTCGGGCCTCGGGGTCGAGGCTTGGTGGGAATTCTCCGAATCCCCTCCCCCCGGA
>MGNZ01000106.1:9287-9571 GCA_001795235.1 Chloroflexi bacterium RBG_16_64_32
GCTCGTGCAGGTCACCTTGGTCGGTGGGGTCACCACCGGGGCCGACGAGGCGACTCTGCGGGCCGCCGGTGAGGAGCTTATGGCCAAGGTCCTGGAGCGCATGTGAGATCGACAAGAGATGTAGACCTATATCTCAGAGGCCCTTCAAGAGCAAGGGGCCCAGATCCCTAGGGAAGAAGGGATTGTGTTCTAGGTGGCGGTAGCTGTAGCTGCAGGGCTGCCCGCCTCTGGAGGGGCTTTAGCCCTGCTCTGCTGGGCAGACTAAAGGTCAGCAGCCACGAGAG
>MGNZ01000106.1:9633-11537 GCA_001795235.1 Chloroflexi bacterium RBG_16_64_32
AGCCGCGCCATGTTCTCTGCCACGGAACCGCTGTCGTTGAACACCGCCGAGGCCGCCACCAACGAGTTGGCCCCCGCCGCCGCGCACACAGGCGCATTCTCCACCGTCACGCCGCCGTCCACTTCGATCTCCGTCCCCAGCCCTGACTCGTCGATCATCTCCCGCAGCCGGCGCACCTTGGCCAGCGACCCCTCGATGAATTGCTGGCCGCTCCAGCCCGGGTTCACGCTCATCACGATCACCTGGTCCAGCTCCGGCAGCAGCGGTTCCAGAGCGCTTACCGGCGTGCCCGGATTGATGCAGGCGCCCGCCAGCTTCCCCCGCCCCCGCACCTCCTGCGCGATGCGGTGCAGATGCTGAGCCGCCTCCACGTGCACGTTGATGATATCGCCTCCCGCTTCCATGAACGCCCGCACGTGCCGCTCCGGCTCCTCGATCATCAGGTGGATGTCCAGCGTCAGCCCTGTTACCCGCCGGACGGCCTCCACGATCGGCGTCCCTAGGGAGATCACCGGCACGAAGCGGCCGTCCATCACGTCGATGTGGATGTAGTCGGCCCCGGCGGCCTCCGCCTCCCGCACCTGCTCCCCCAGCCGCGCGAAGTCGGCGGATAGGATGGAGGGGGCGAGCTTTACGGTACCCACTCTGTCCATGGCTTGGGGAGAAGAATAGCCCGACCGCAGCCTGAAGGCTGCCGCATCGACAGGACATTCATACCCCACCCTTCAGGGTGGGGTAGCGCCCCCACTCGCGCCAGCTTGATGCCGTTAATCACCGCCTGCCCTCCAGCCGCTCGCGGGCGCGCTTCAGCGCCGCCGCCACCCGCCGCGAAGACGTGCCCCCGGGCGCGTCCCGCGCTTCGATCGCAGACCGCAGGTCGATTTCCAGCACGTCCTCCCCGAACGCGGAGGAGAAGCGATGGTACTCATCCAGCGATAGCTCCGGCAGCGCCTTCCCCTCCATCTGAGCGTAGCGGACCAGCTCCGCTACGGTCCGGTGCGCTTCGCGGAAGGGGATCCCCTTGCGCACCAGGTAGTCCGCAACGTCTGTCGCCAGCACGTACGAGCCCCGCGCAGCAGCCTCAGGCATCAGTGGGTCCACCCGCAACGCCGGCAGCATAGCCGCCATCACCTTCAACGTGCCCATCAGCGTATCCACCGTATCGAACAGCGGCTGCTTGTCCTCCTGCAGGTCCCGGTTGTAGGCCAGGGGTAGCCCCTTCAGCGTCGTCAGAATAGCCATGAGGTTACCGTACACGCGGCCGGTCTTGCCTCGGGCCAGCTCCGCGATGTCTGGGTTCCGCTTCTGGGGCATGATGCTGGAGCCGGTGGCGAACTCCTCCGGCAGGCCGATGAAGCCGAACTCGTCGCTGGCCCACAGCACGATCTCCTCCGCCAGCCGCGACAGGTGCATCATCGTCGTCGCCGCCGCCGCCTGGAACTCCACCACGAAATCGCGGTCGGCCACGGCGTCCACGCTGTTCTCAGCCAGCCGCGAGAATCCCAGCTCGCGGGCAACGGACTCGCGGTCGATGGGATACGGCACGCCGGCCAGCGCCCCCGAGCCGAGGGGCAGGGCGTCGGCGCGGCGACGGCAGTCGGCGAAGCGCTCGCCGTCACGGTCCAGCATCTCGAAGTAGGCGAGGAGGTGGTGCGCGAGCAGCAGGGGCTGGGCGCGCTGAAGGTGGGTGTAGCCGGGCATGATGACGTCGCGGTTCGTCTCCGCCTGCGCCAGCAGCGCCGCCTGGACGGCCCGCAGGGCCCCCCGCACCTCGTCGCACGCCTGCATGACGTACAGCCGCATGTCCGTCGCCACCTGGTCGTTGCGGGAGCGGGCGGTGTGCAGCCGTCCCGCCGCTTCGCCGATCTTCTCCTTTAGGCGCACCTCTATGTTCAGGTGGATGT
>MGNZ01000107.1:0-4642 GCA_001795235.1 Chloroflexi bacterium RBG_16_64_32
GAGCTCTACGAAACACTGCCCGAGCCAAAGTCATTCTCCACCATCGCCAACTGCGGCGTCTTCCCCCACGAGGAGCGCCCCACCGACTGGCTGGCCACCGTCCAGCCCTTCCTGGCCGGAACGCCGGCCTAGCGCTCCGCCGCCGCACCCCCTAGGCTGAGGTTGAAGGCCGTGAACGCAATCGCCGAAGCCCGCTCTCTCAAGCTCACCACCACCGGTCGCCGCAGCGGCAAGCCCCACACCGTCACCCTCTGGTTCGTCCCGCACCAGGGCAGGATCTACGTCTCCACGAACGACTTCCAGCGCAGGGACTGGTGCCGCAACATACTCGCCTGCCCGGAGGTCCGGGTGGTGGTAGGCGGCGTCGAGATGGACGGCACGGCCCGCCCCGTGGACAACCCGGCCCAGCGGGACGAGATCAAGCGCCTCCGCTACGAGAGATACCGCGGCGGCTTCATGGGGATGGCCAAGTTGTTCATCGAGATATCGCCGCAAGACGCGTGACCCAGCCCTTGACCCATTCAGGTCTTGCGGTCTGCGGGGCTCACCCACCGCCGCCTACTTCCCCCTCGCCCCGCCATGCCCTAATATGATGCCGTGATGGCCAGCCTGGCCCCAGAGGCCGCCCGGGCCCGAAGACTAGAGACGCCGCCGCCCTCCCCTAATCACACCGCCGCACCATGATAGAGCGCTACACCCGGCCTCAGATGGGCCGCATCTGGTCCGAGCAGAACAAGCTGGACAAGTGGCTCCAGGTGGAGCTCGCCGTCTGCGAGGCCTGGGCCGAACGCGGCGTCATCCCCAGAGACGCAATACCCAAGCTGCGCAACGCCCGCTTCGACCTCGACGCCATCGCCCGCTACCTACCCGAGATGCACCACGACATGACCGTCTTCCTGCGCTCCCTCGCCGACTCCCTCGGCCCCGAGTCGCGCTACATCCATCTCGGCCTCACCTCTCAGGACGTGATGGACACCGCCCTCGCCCTCCAGCTAATGGAGGCCACGGAGCTGCTGGAGGAGGACCTCCGGGCCCTGGCGGAGGCCGTCCGCGACAGGGCGCTGGAGCACAAGAACACCGCCTGTATCGGCCGCACCCACGGCGTTCACGCGGAGCCCACGACCTTCGGCCTCAAGCTCGCCGCCTGGTGGGACGAGCTGCGTCGCCAGACCCACCGCCTCACCCAGGCCAAGGAGACCGTCTCCGTCGGCAAGATCAGCGGCACAGTCGGCACCCACGCCACGGTGCCCCCGGACGTGGAGGCCGATGTCTGCGGCCGCCTCGGCCTGCTGGCTGAGCCCGTCTCCACGCAGGTCGTCCACCGCGACCGCCACGCCCACTACGTGTCGACGCTGGCGATTATCGCCGCCAGCCTGGAGAAGTTCGCCACGGAGATCCGCCACCTCCAGCGCACCGAGGTGCTGGAGGCGGAGGAGCCCTTCGCCGAGGGCCAGACCGGCTCCTCCGCCATGCCCCACAAGCGCAATCCGGAGAAGTGTGAGCGCATCAGCGGCCTGGCCCGCCTCTTCCGCGGCTACACCAGCGCCGCCCTGGAGAACGTTGCCCTCTGGCACGAGCGCGACATCTCGCACTCGTCGGTGGAGCGCATCATCATCCCGGACGCCTGCATACTGCTGGACTACATGCTGGATATGTTCACGATGGTGGTCCGGGGCCTGCAGGTCTACCCGGAGAACATGCGGCGCAACCTGGAGCTGACCCAGGGGCTGGTGTTCTCCCAGCGGGTACTGCTGGCCCTCATCGACAAGGGGCTCGGCCGCCAGGAGGCCTACAAGCTGGTGCAGGACAACGCCATGCGCGCCTGGCGGGAGCGCACGCCCTTCCTGGACCTCCTGGGCGCAGACGAGGAGGTGCTCCGCCACATCTCGCGCGACGAGCTGGCATCGCTATTCGACTACGGTTTCTATCTGCAGCACGTGGACGCTAGCTTCCGGCGGATAGGATTAGCGTAGCTGCAGGGCTTCAGCCCTGCCTTGAGGCCGTGAAACTACGACAATCGCCCCGACTAAGAGACTTTAACTACACGGGCCCGTTGGCATATCACCTCACCTTCGTAACGCGAGGGAGACTGCCGATCTTTAGGGCCGATAGCGTAGTCCAGTCTTGCCTTGATGCACTCACGACGGCCTGCAAGCGTCATGGTTTCGACACTCTCGCTTTCTGCTTCATGCCGGACCATCTCCATCTGCTACTGGCCGGCCAGGACGCCTCATCCCTTCAGGACTTTGTCCATTATTTCAAGCAGATCTCCGGTTATGATTTCAAGCGCAGGCACGCTAGCGCACTTTGGCAGATCAGTTATTATGACCACGTGGTGCGCCGCGACGAGGATGTGGAGCAGATAGCAGCGTACATCTGGGACAACCCGGTGAGAGCCGGCGTAGTGCAGAGCAGGTTGGACTACGCGTCTTCTGGACCCCGAGAGCTTATGGAGCAGGCCTGAAGGCCTGCAGCTACATGGACGACTCGTTCCGCCGAGTCCAACTAGCGTAGCTGCAGGGCTTTAGCCCTGCCCGGCCTAGCCTGACATGAACCCAAGTCTTCATTACCTCAAACCTAGTTAACCTCTTGACAAACCTTATCCTCACGTTCTAGACTTAGCGGTAGAAAGGTTTGTGGCGAAGGAGGAATATGACATGACATCACCGCGCCGCGGTTTCAAGAAATGGGTACTGCAAGCGATACGCGACATGCCTGGCCATACATCAGACGAATACGCACGAATATATCTGGATCAGAACCCCGATGGCAGCAATGCAAGGAAGGTAGACCCCGTGTATTCACTGAAGACTACACTCAACAAAGAGTTCCGTGAAGGTAGGATGCCGGGCATCAAGAAGGACAATGGCCGATATTACCCGGCTGGTTTTATCGAGGGAGAAACGCCTTCAAGAAATGGCCGTCCAGTTCAGATAATGCTCCCCCCAGATGCAGCTAAACGGGTGGATGACCTCGTTGAGAGCGGGGGTTTTAGCAGCCCGAGTGAAGCAATTATCTGGCTTGTACAGGAGGGTATCAAAGCCAGGCGGGAGGATAAGCTTGATCCGATTGCAAACGAGATCGAGGAAATTAGACGGCGGAAGGAATCTGTAAGGAATCTGCTCTTTAACTAGTATCATCAGTGCCATAAAATGAAGCGGCGCTGCCGTTGCAGGAATGATGATCTGATGTGCTAACGCCACCCACGCTCACCGAGACCACCCTGGACCTGCCGCTGTACGCCCGCGGCAAGGTGCGCGACATCTACGAAGTGCCGTCAGGCCCCGACTCGTCGGGGGGCGACAAGCTCCTGATCGTCGCCACCGACCGCATCTCCGCCTTCGACGTAGTCCTGCCCACCGGCATCCCCGATAAGGGCCTCGTCCTCACCCAGCTCTCCGCCTTCTGGTTCGAGAAGACCGGCGACATCGTCCCCAACCACTTCATCCGCGTTGTCGACAGCACCCGCGTCGAGGGCGTGCCGGTGGAGCTGCCGCCGGAGCTCATCGGCCGCGCCATGCTGGTCCACAAGGCGCAGCGGTTGGACGTGGAGTGCATCGTCCGCGGCTACGCGGTGCTGGGCAGCGCCGGCTGGGCCGAGTACCACGAGTCGGGCGCCATCAGCGGCGTCAAGCTGCCGCGCGGCCTCAAGGAGGCGCAAGAGCTGTTCGAGCCCATCTTCACCCCCACCACCAAGGCGGAGGAAGGCCACGACGAGAACATCACCTTTGACCAGGCGTCTGAGCTCGTCGGCGAGCGAGCGGCCAACGCCATGGCCCTGCGCTCCCTGGCCGTGTACCGGTTCGCCCGCGACTACGCTCGCGAGCGAGGTATCATCATCGGCGACACCAAGTTCGAGTTCGGCTGGCTGCGAGCCGAAGGCGACTCCGCCTCTGGCGGAGACGACGAGGTGATCCTAATCGATGAGGCGCTGACACCGGACTCCAGCCGCTTCTGGCCTGCCGACCAGTACAAGACCGGCCAGCCGCAGCCCAGCTTCGACAAGCAGTACGTCCGCGACTACCTCACGCAGACGGGCTGGGACCGTAGGCCGCCCGCGCCGCAACTCCCGGCCGACGTCGCCGCCAGAACAGGTGAGAAGTACTGCGAAGCGTTCCACCGCCTCACGGGCCGCGAGCTGGTCCGGCCGTAGCCACGTTTGACGCCCTCATCACGACGCGATAGAATGCGGGCGCTCCCGCTACCTACGATTCGATATGCCCGCGCCGATCACCGCAGACGTCGAAGCCTTCGTTCGCCAGCCGCATGTGGCTGCTCTGGCCACCGTCCGCCCCGACGGCCGCCCTCACGTCACCCCCGTTTGGTACGATTTCGATGGCCGCGAATTTACAGTGGCTACATTCCGCAACACGCAGAAGCTGAAGAACCTGTCGCACAAGGGATTCGCCACCCTTTGCATCTTCACCCACAACTCGCCCTACCGGAACGTCATCGTAGAGAGCACGGCCCGCGTCGGCAGCCCCCTGGACAACGTATGGCGCGAGCGCGTGGCCATCCGCTATCTTGGCGAGCACGCCGGCCGCGTCTACGTCCAGGAGACCGCAGGCTGGGATTGGATCGCTATCCACATCCGTCCCCTGCGCTGGACCTCAACCGGCTTCTCTGACGGATAGAAGGAGTG
>MGNZ01000107.1:4657-4922 GCA_001795235.1 Chloroflexi bacterium RBG_16_64_32
CAACATGGAACAGGCTAAACAGTACATACGACACCAGGCCGCCAAGGGCCTGGCCGACCTGGCCGCCCTCATGGAGCGCACCGGCGCCGACTGCGCCCGCTGCCTCGACGACGTCGACGAGGAGCAAGCCACCTTCAGCCACGATCAGGAGTGGTCGATCAAGGAGGTGCTGGGTCACATGCTGACCTCCGGCGCCGGCGTGAACCGCGAGATCGGCAACCTCGTGGAGGACAGGCCATCGACGCGCGAGGCCCGCATGGGAGTG
>MGNZ01000107.1:4949-7990 GCA_001795235.1 Chloroflexi bacterium RBG_16_64_32
CTGCGGCAGGCGCTCTCCCGCCTCTGGCGGGAGACCGGCCGGCTGGCCGCCTCCCTGCCCGAGGACGGCAGCACAGAGCGAACGTTTGAGCACCCGTTCTTCGGGCCGCTGAACTTCAGGGAATGGATCGCCTTCCAGCGCATTCACGCTATGGATCACATCCAGCAGATAGAGAAAGTCAAAGCTCACCCTGGCTACCCGAGGGCCTAGCGCAATGTTTCTCGCCCGCGTCTACGTCACCCTCAAGCCCACCGTCAACGACCCCCAGGGCCTCACCATCCGCGGCGCTCTTCACTCGCTGGGGTTCGCGGACGTGGAGTCAGTGCGCGCGGGCAAGTACCTGGAGGTGCGCCTCAGCGCCGGCGACCGGCCGCAGGCGGAGGAGCAGCTCGCGGAGATGTGCCGCAAGCTGCTGGCCAACCCCGTGATCGAGGACTACCGCTTCGAGCTGGAGGAGGCGGCGAGCACGTAGGCCGGCGCTGGACAAACACCCCAGCCTGAAGGCTGGGGCATCGAAAATGTAACGGCGACCCCGAACCCCCGGTCACCGCTCACCCTGTCGCCAAAGGCGACTCGCCTGGGCGAGAGCGTGTCGAAGGGCGAGCGAGCAGGCATAACCGGAGCCGGCGCCTCCTGACGTACCAGCCGCCGCGGGTCAGCCTGAAGCATGCCCGCCTCAGGAGGGGCTGACCCCGACAGGCTAAAGCCTGTCCCACCGACCGTGCCCACAGCGGGCGACCTGAAGCCTGCCCGCCGCAGGAGGGGTCGCGCCTACAGCGCTTCCTTCGTGCTGGGGATCTCCCCAGCCACCCGCGAGTCGATGGCGACCGCCTGGCGCAGCGCCAGCGCCAGCGCCTTGAACGCCGCCTCTACCCGGTGGTGGTCGTTCTCGCCGGCCAGCTCCCGTACGTGCAGGTTGAGCCTGCCCTCAGCCGCGAACGCCGCCAGGAAGTGGCGGATATTCTCCGTCGGAAGCTCTCCCAGCATCTCCCGCTCGAACCCGAACGCGATGCTGGCGTGGCCGCGGCCGCCCAGGTCGACTGCCACGAGGGCCAGCGCCTCGTCCAGGGGTACGATGGCGTGCCCGAAGCGCGAGATGCCCCGCCGCTCGCCCAGCGCCCGGTCCAGCGCCTGACCCAGCACGAGACCCACGTCCTCCACCAGGTGGTGCGGGTCGCGCTCGATGTCCCCGGTTGCCTCCACTGTTATGTCGAATAACCCGTGCCGAGCAAGCTGCTCCAGCATGTGGTCCAGCATACCGACCCCCGTGGACACTTTGTAGCCCGCCGTAGGCGGGTCCAGCGCCAGGTCCACGGACACCGTCGTCTCGCGAGTCTTCCGGCGCACGCTGGCCGTGCGGGCTGCTGCGTCAGACAACGGCGGCTCCGATCTCGGTCAGCGCCTCCACCAGCCGGTCCGTGTCCTGCGGCCTCCCCACGCTGATGCGCAGGCAGCCGCGCACACCCGGCGAGTCGAAGTGGCGCACCAGCACGCCGCGCTCCCGCAACCGCGCTTGCACCTCCCTCGCCTGCCGGCCCTGCACCTGGCATAGGAGGAAGTTCGCTCGCGAGGGGTACACCCGAAGCCAGGGGAGCCGGGCCAGTGTCTTGGCCATGCGTCCCCGCTCGCTCACGATCATACTTACGTTCTCGGTCAGCGCGGTCCTGTCCTCGAGGGCTGCCAGCACGGCGGCCTGCGCTGCCACGTTCATGTTGTACGGCATCTTGATCTTACGGATGGCCTCCGCCACGGCTGGGGGAAACACCCCGTACCCGGCCCTCAACCCCGCCAGCCCCGCCCACTTACTGAACGTCCGCGCCACGATTAGGTTATCGTGCTCGACGGTCAGCGGCACGAAGCTCTCGGCCGCGAACTCCGCATACGCTTCGTCCACGACGACGGCCGCACCGTGCGCCAGAAGTCGCTCGAGTTCGGCCCGCGACACGACATTGCCGGTGGGGTTGTTGGGGGAGGAAAGGAACATCAGCTTGGCGCCCGACGCAAGCGCCCGCTCCGCCGCGTCCACGTCCAGCGCGAAGTCCTCGCGGCGCGGCGCCTCCGCCACCTCGGCCCCGTACGTGCGGGCCACGAACTCGTAGATGCCGAACGTAGGCGGCGCGTTCACCACGCTGTCGCCCGGCGAGAGAAACAGCCTCCCCGTCAGGTCCAGCAACTCATCGGAGCCGTTGCCGACAACGATCTGTTCCGGGTCCGCACCGACGTAGCCGGCGATCGCGTCCCGCACCTGCCCCTGCTCCGGGTCCGGATAGATGTGGTAGTAGGGGAAGCGAGCCAGCGCCTCGCGCACCTTGGGTGAGGGGCCGTAGGGGTTCTCGTTGCCGTCCAGCTTGACGATGCGCTCCTCCGGGATACCCAGCCGCCTGGCCAGGACGTCCAGCGGCTCCACCGGCTCATAGCCGGGCATCGCCAGCAGGTCCTGCCGCGCCAGCCGAAGGAGACCCTCATTGGGTGCCATGTCCACCTTAGCGACGGCCCCCAAGGCGGCGTTCGACCGCCCGAGCGTGGCCCTCGAACCCCTCTGCCCGCGCGATGTCGGCCGCCGCGCGGCCGACCTTCTCGACAGCCTTCTTGTCAAGGGCGATGACGCTCGTCGTTTTGAGGAAGTCCTGTACCCCCAGCGGCGAGGCGAAGCGGGCGCTGCCGCCGGTGGGCATGACGTGGCTCGGGCCCGCGGTGAAGTCACCGATTGACTCCACCGACATGGCGCCCAGGAACACGGCGCCGGCGCTGCGTACCTTGTCCAGCAACCTCTCCGGGTGGCTCACGTGCAGGCAAAGATGCTCCGGCGCGAACTCGTTGGCCAGCTCCATCGCCTCATCCAGGTTATTGACCACGGCGATACCGCCCCGCGCCTCCAGCGATGCGCGGGCGACGTCTTTGCGCTCCAGACCGTCCATCTGTGACTGAAGCTGCCCCAGCGCCTCGCTCGACAACTCCTCCGAGGTGGTGATGAGGATCGCCGTCGCCAGCTCATCGTGCTCCGCACCCGCCAGAAGGTCCGCCGCCACCATCTCGGGGTC
>MGNZ01000108.1:0-2354 GCA_001795235.1 Chloroflexi bacterium RBG_16_64_32
ATCGGCATGTATCGGTCTCGGTCCCCAAGCGAGGTCGTTAGCCACATTTCCCACTCAACGTCATCTATGACAACAAAGACTTTGGAGAAGTCGACTGGGGAGAACTCTCCTTCATATGAGGTGCCATAAGTCTCAAACGAGTAGTGAAAGATTACTGCTTCGTGCCCAGCAACCACCAACTCGTCTTCTCGGACGTCCTCCCAGTTCTCTCGCATGGTTACACGTTCCATCGCAATAATCGCATCGAACGTCCTGCCGAGTGCCGAGCGACTCGTCAGGTTGACGTTAGCCGGAAAGTCTTGTTCGCCAAGCGGGCTCATAAACCCATCGACAGGATATGATTCGCCGTTAGACTCTAGGGAGTCTTCCTCAATGGTCCACTCCTCAGGTGTCTCAATGCGATAGCCGAGGCGCGGGGAAATGAACTCTTCATAAGTTGGGCTGGAGGAAGGCTTCGCGATGCCGTCGCCGCCGCAGGCTACCAGGAGGATTAGGGGCAAGAGCGGCATAACCCAGCGCATAGGTCAACCTCCTTCAAGACCGCCCGCCGCGATTGTGCACCTGGGGCGGGCGGCTGTCAAACGGGGGGTTTTAGGGATCTGGTGGGGGCCTTTGCCTCGGCGGTCAGATGGGGACAAACGAGAACGGCCGGGGCGCTCCTGCCAGAGCAGAAGTCCCGGCCGGTCTCGCGTCGGAGTCCAGGGAGGTGGCTCCGGGGCTCGGCTGGGCTTGCCGAAACCAACGCCCAGCGGGTTCCGACTCGGGGCGCCACCTGAGGCTTAGATGACACCCCAACTATCCCAGTAGACCAGTCGGGGCGGCTTTGGTTCCCCAGTCCGTCCCGCGTGACCAAGGCGTCAGCGACATACACCGATCAGCCTCGGAGGTCGTCCCTCTGTCAGGGCCCTTTCGGGCCACGGCAAAAGGCCCGGCGCCCGGACCGATGCTTAGCCGCCCACGATTCGGTGACTAGGCTGCCACACCTAGCCGTCTACACGGACAGCCCTGGGAGCCCAAAATGTTTGCTAACATTCGGCCTCCCATGTCCCTGGCCCAAATTGACGGGGCGTAGTAACGCCTCGCCTGTCGCCAGGGACACGGAAATTATAGCATGGGGCAGCGAAACTAGCACAGATAACTAGTCCGATTTGGGTAGAGGACGCGCTTCTAGGCGCACAGCGTTTAGTCCGCAGCAATCCAGAGTCAGCCGTGCTACCGTTACACCATCCCGCAAGGCCAAGGGAATCTTATCAGAGGGGCCGAAGCTGCGGCAAACGGGAGGAGCGAGCCCCCACGTTGGTTGACAGGCGTGGGAGTTGCGGATATATTATAGCGAGCGCTCGCTATGGCGCCGGGGGGATGAGCATGCCGAAGCTTAAGCCCGAAGAAGTAGAGCACAGACGGCAAGAGATCATCGACGCTGCCCGCATCTGCTTCCTGCGCAGCGGTTTCCACCAGACCACCACCGACGAGATCTGTCACGAGGCGTCGATCACGCCCGGCGGCCTCTACCACTATTTTGGCAGCAAGGAAGAGATCATCAGCGCTGTGATTAAGGACGCGGCGCGTTCCGGGCTGGAACGCCTCACGTTGATGACCGAAAGTGCCGGTGATGTCCGCTCCGCTTTTCGGGAAGTCGCCTCTTTCGTCTTCGAGACGATGCGGGACCCTAACGTGGACAACGTGACCCGGTTTGACATCGAGACCTGGGCCGAGACGCTCCGCAACGAGAAGCTAGCCGCAGTTACCAAAGAGACGTGGGGGTTGCGCCAGCACTGGCTGGAGTCTCTCATCACCCGTGGCAAGCAAGAGGGGATGTACGGGTCGGAGGTGGACCCCAAAGCCTTCGCCGACCTCCTCCTGGCGATCATGGTTGGGCTACGGCTGGGCAAGCTGTTGTGGCGAGACAATTTCGACCTGGAAGGGGCGGTTCATTCCCTGTTCCTGATGCACGCCGGCCACCTCACCAACGGGGAGATCAACCTCGGACTGCCTCAGGAAGAGACACAGGCGGGAGGTAGGGCGAAGGTACGAAAAACAGCCTAACGCGAATGACGGGAGGCCCGGGCCGCTGACTCCCCTCCCTTTGGACGATAGCGACCCGGGCCAGGACTTGAGGCCGCCGCGGAAGTAGCCGCGGCGGCCTCTCGCGTCTCCGGGGCTGGGGTGAGCCCCTGGGGGTGCGGCAACCCCTTGGTCGAGACACCGAACTTTGGGCCAGCTCCGGCGGCCGCGCAGGCCAGGATGAGACGGACATGATGATCTTCGACCGCCGGGGCTGGCACTTGTTTGCTCGTTCTCAAAATCATTGCACCTATATCATGTAATTGGAATCACGAGTATTGTAGCCTATG
>MGNZ01000108.1:2453-12011 GCA_001795235.1 Chloroflexi bacterium RBG_16_64_32
GCGACCGATGCCTACGGTCCCAGCCGCCGCAGGGCAGAGCGCAGCCGCTCCAGGCTGCGCTCGCGGCCCAGCACCGCCATCGTCTCGAACAGCGGCGGCGCAGCCGTGCTCCCCGTCACGGCCACGCGGATCAGGCCGAACAGGGCGCCCGTCTTCAGGTCCAGCTCCTCGGCCAGGGGCCGGATGGCGCCCTCCAGCGCTCCGTGCTCCCACGGTTGGAGGGCACTGACTCGGCCTAGAACCGCCTCCAGCGCGTGCGCGGCGGCGCCGGGGTCGCCCGCGAACTTCTTGCCCAGCAAAGTCTCCTCCCCATAATCCAGCTCCCCCTCAACAAAGAAGAACCCTGCCATCTCCACCGCCTCGGTGAGGAGCTTTATTCGTTCCCGGATGAGCGGCACGACCCGCCGCAGTAGCCCCCGATCGACGGACGTGCCGAGGCGACTCTCCAGGACCGGACTTATGCGATCGGCCAGCGCCTCCTCCGCCAGCTCCCGGATATACACACCGTTCATCCACGTGAGCTTGTCGAAGTTGAACACGGCGGGGTTGGCCAGCACCCGCTCCAGGCCGAAGCTCCGAACGAACGTCTCCCGGTCGATGATCTCGGTGCGGTCGTCCAGCGACCAGCCCAGGAGGCCGAGGAAGTTTAGCAGCGCCTCCGGGAGAAAGCCTCGTTCCCGGAATTCCAGGACGGCCGTGTCGCCATGCCGCTTGGAGAGCTTGGAGCGGTCCGGACCCAGAATCATGGGCAGGTGCGCGAAAGCGGGCGGCTCCCAGTCGAACGCCTGGTACAGGAGGACGTGCCGAGGCGTAGATGAGAGCCACTCGTCGCCGCGAAGGACGTGGCTGATCCCCATCAACCTGTCGTCCACGACGCTGGCCAGGTGGTACACGGGAAACCCATCCGACTTCATCAGGACGAAATCGTCCAGGGTATCGTTCTGGAACATGATGTCGCCGCGGATCAGGTCATGGAAGGCGGTCTGACCGGAGAGCGGCGTCCGGAAGCGGACGACGCAGGGCAGCCCCTCTGATTCCAGCCGCTGCTCCGCCCCAGGCGGATCCGGGAGATCGCGGCAATGGCGGTCGTACTTGGGGGGGAGCTTGCGCCGCTGGAGGTCTTTCCGCACCTGGTCCAGCCGCTCGGCGGGACAGTAGCAGCGGTAGGCGTGCCCGGCCTCGATGAGCTGGTCGGCGTGGCGCCGGTACGTATCCCGCCGGCGGGACTGCACGTACGGACCGCGGTCGCCGATGTCGCGGCTGATGTCGGACGGGTCCGGCCCCTCATCGTAGTCGAGGCCGAGCCAGGCCAGCGACTCGAAGATCGCCCGCTCCGCGCCCTCCTCGTACCGCGCTTGGTCGGTGTCCTCCAGGCGGACGATGAAGGCGCCGCCCTCATGGCGGGCGAACAGCCAGTTGAACAGGGCCGTGCGGATGTTCCCCACGTGCGGTTCGCCCGTGGGGGAGGGGGCATAGCGGACGCGAACTGACATATCGGCGCTCATTCTAGCAAGAATGGGCGTGAGGGTCACAGGATGATCCCGCTTCCATGTAGCTGCAGGCCTGCCCGCCTCTGGAGGGGCTTCAGCCCTGCTGTGCCTGGGGCAGACCTAAAGGTCTGCAGCTACAAGGTCCGCACTGCCGCGCTTGAACCTACCTTCTGGAGCCGCTACGTTAGGTGGCGGCATGGAGGGCGTGCTGGAAGTCAACCCTGACCATATCGAAACGCTGTACGCCGGCGGCTTCGAGCTACCGTACGTCCAGTTCGGCGAAGCGGAGCCCGCGCTCAAGCTGGTCTACGGCGGCGAGGACTACTGGTACGTTCGCACCCTTCCCCTGAGGGGATACGGAGCAGTGATGCCGCGCCACATCCGGGCGCTGGAGGCGGAGGGCAACAAGCCCATACTGGCCCGCTTCTGGGACCGCATCTACATCTACGCCACGGGCGTGACGCCCATCGGCACCGGCAAGAAGTAGGCGTCAGGCGCGCAGCCTGGCCAGCGCCGCCCGCAGATCCGCGGGCAGCGGCGACTCGAACTCCACAACGCGGCCGCTGGACGGTAGTTGGAATGCCAGCCTTGAAGCATGGAGGAACTGCCGCTCTGTCAGCTCTGAGCGCTTCCCGTAGACGGCATCTCCCACAACCGGGTGGCCGATGGCGGCAAGGTGGACGCGGATCTGGTGCGTGCGCCCCGTCACCGGCTCCACCTCCAGCAGGGCGAACCTGTCGAGGACCTCACGCACCCGGTACTTCGTCTCGGCCTCGCGACCGCCTGCCACGACCGCCATCTTCTTGCGGTTCCTGGGGTGCCGGCCGATGGGCGCCTCGATGACGCCCTGGGCGGGCTCCGGTACGCCGTCTACAAGGGCCAGGTAGACCTTCCGAACCTCTCGCTCCTTGAGCTGACGCGTGAGGCCGGCGCGGGCCCGCTCGCTTCGGGCGACGACGAGCAGCCCCGAGGTGTCCTTGTCCAGGCGATGAACGATCCCGGGCCGCATGGTGTCACGTATCTCCGCCAGTTCCGGCGCTACGGCCAGCAGCGCGTTCACCAGCGTCCCCCTGGGGTGCCCCGGCGCGGGGTGGACAGTGAGCCCCGGCGGCTTGTCTACGACGATGATGTCCTCGTCCTGGTAAATGATCGTGATGGGGATATGCTCCGCTAAGGGCATTGACTCCTCGCTGAGGGGCACCGTTGTCACGACCCGCGCGCCGGCGGCTAGGCGGTGAGACGGGCGCTCCCGCCGTCCATCCACCGTCACGAACCCCTCGTCGATGAGGCGCCGCGCCTGGCTGCGGGAAAGGCCCTCGGCCAGGCGGGCGAGGAACACATCCAGCCGCTCGCCTGGCCTATCCGCCGTCAGCTCCAGCGTCTCCACGGTCCGCTTTGGCGGGAGGCCGCTCGGCAAAGAGAGCATACCCGGCTAGAAGGACCCCAATACCGACTACGACGGATGAGTCGGCTACGTTGAACGACGGCCACAACGGGAAGTCGATGAAGTCGGTCACTCTTCCCAGGCGAACGCGGTCGACCAGATTGCCGACGGCGCCGCCAAGCATCATGCCGATGGCGATTGCCGCCACCAGGTGGTCGAAAGGCGGATAGCGATAGTACAGGTAGATGGCGAACAGACCGACGAAAGTGGTGAGAATAAGGAAGCCGGTCTGGTCCTTCAGAATTCCGAAAGCGGCCCCGGTGTTGGTGACGTGCTGCAGGCGCACCGGCCAGCCGTCGGGCCAGGTCTCGCCGCGGTCCATGAACGTGCGCACAAGCCCCTTGCTGGCCTGGTCCAGAGCGACGACGACGAGGGCGGAGCCCAGGAAGAGGGCCGGGCGCAACCGGGATCTTGCACGGGCCGGCGTCGATGGTCCCGTTGCCTCAGCAGTTCGCATCGCCCTTGATGATAGCACGCAGGAACAATGCCCACTCCCACCCTCTGGGGGCGCTGCGGTTGGGCGAATTTCAGATACGCATAGGTTTGACGCCAGCTATGGCAGGTTGCTATTCTGAAATCGACGTTTCGTTCCGCTGGAAAGGCCACCACCGTTGGCGTTTGATCTCCTATCACGTCGCTCCAGGGACCGCGAGAGGTATGGCGACCGCCTGCCGCCGGGCCAAAAGGTAGTGGAGGACTGGCCGGTCCTCACATATGGAGTCACACCGATAATCGACCTGGACAACTGGCGGCTACGCATCCACGGCGCCGTTGATCGGGAAGCCGAGTTCACGTGGGAGCAGTTCCGAGCGCTCCCCAGCGCCACCGTTACCTGCGACATCCACTGCGTGACCTCGTGGAGCCGCATGGACAACCAGTTCGAGGGCGTATTGGTGCGAGAGCTGCTCCAGCACGTCCAGCCGCAGCCCTCGGCGAAGCACGTCATGGTGCACTGCCACGGCGGCTACGCGACTAACGTCCCCCTCTCCGACCTCATGCGTGAGAACGTGCTCCTCGCATACAGGCACGACGGCAGGGAGCTCACAGCGCCTCACGGCGGTCCCCTGCGTCTGGTCATTCCCCACCTCTATTTCTGGAAGAGCGCCAAGTGGGTACGAGGCCTGGAGTTCATCGAGAACGAAGAGCCGGGTTTCTGGGAGGTGTACGGCTACCATATGCGCGGCGACCCCTGGAAAGAGGAGCGCTACTCGTGACCGCCGGCACCGCCCTGGACGCCATCGACCGGCGGCTGCTCAACGCAATCCAGAAGGACTTCCCGCTGGTACCGCGACCCTTCGCCGCCATCGCAGAGCATCTCGGCATCGGCGAGGAGGATGCGCTGGCGCGGACGCGCCGGCTTAAGGACGACGGTATCATTCGCCAGATCAGCGCTATCTTCGATAGCCGCCGGCTGGGCTACTCCAGCACCCTGGTAGCCATGAGCATCCCCGAGGGCCACGTGGATGAGTCGGCCGGCCTCATTTCCGAGCACCCCGGTGTAAGCCACAACTACAAGCGCGATCACGCCTTCAACGTATGGTTCACGCTAACATTGCCCCCGGACGCCGACCTGGAGTCAGAGGTGGCCCGCCTATCCGGGCAGGCCGGGGCTGCGCAAACGCGCATTCTGCCCGCCCTCCGCCTGTTCAAGATTGGCGTGGAGCTGGACCTGGAGGAGGGCGTGAACGCCGCCGAGAAGAGGCCCCACAACGCCCAGCCGCCACGAGCCTTCACAGAGGAGGACCTGGCGTACGTGCGAGTCCTGCAGCAAGACCTCCCCCTGGAGCCGGCCCCCTTCGACGCCTGGGCAGAGAGCCTGGGCGTGTCTCAGGAGGAGATGTTCGCCAAGGCCAAGGAATTGGAAGCGTCGGGAGCAATGCGCCGGTTCGCCGCCGTCCTCCGCCACCAGAAGGCGGGCTTCGTGGCCAACGGCATGATTTGCTGGCGCATCCCAGAGGACCGGCTACCCGATCTCGGCTACCGATTGGCCGCCTACCCCGAGGTGAGCCACTGCTACCAGCGTCCCGTCTACCCGGACTGGCCCTACAGCGTCTTCTCCATGGTGCACGCCCGCAGCCGCGAAGGATGCGAAGAGATCGCCCTTCGGATGTCCCAGGATATCGGCATCAGCGAGTACGCCATCCTCTACAGCACCAAGGAGTACAAGAAGGAACGAGTCAAGTACTACGTCGGTTGACATGAGCCGCTACGCGAAGGACCGCCCCGACGATGACAGCCCCTTGGAGCGGATGCGCTACTACATCCGGGAGATCGGGCAGGGGCCCAAGGCCAGCCGCGACCTGACCCGCAAGGAGGCGCGGGACGCCATGGAGATGGTCCTGCGAAGGGACGCCACAAATGCCCAGGTGGGCGGCTTCCTCCTCATCGAGCGGTTCAAGGGTGAATCATCGGAAGAGCTGCTTGGCTTCGCGGACGCTATCCGCGCCCACGCCCACCTCATCGCCCCCAAGGTGGACGGCCTCTTAGACATCGGTAGCCCTTATGACGGCCGCAGGCGCAGCTTGGTGGTCAGCCCGGCGGCGTCCATCGTCGCCTGCGCGGCCGGAGTGCCCGTGGTGATGCACGGCGAGAGAGGGATGGGCCCCAAGCGAGGGGTCGCCGTGGGCGACGTGCTTCAAGGGCTGGGGGTGGACACGGACGCCGAGCCGGAAGAGGTGAGGCGGGGCATCGAGGAGGAGGGCTTCGGGTACATGCGCTCGGCCCGCTTCATCCCCGACCTGTTCGCCCTCAAGGAGCTGCGTGAGGAGATCGCCCTCCGTAGCAATCTGCATACCATAGAGAAGCTCTACAACCTGGCGGGGGCCTCTTACAGCATCATCGGCCTCACGCACATGCCGTACCTGGAGAAGATGCTTTCGGCAGTGAAGGAGATGGGCTTCCGGCGCATCATGGTCATCCAGGGAATAGAGGGGAACGAGGACGCTCCTACGTCCCGTCCCTGCCGCGTCTTCGAGTGGGCGGGCGGCGAGATGCAGGAGTTCCGCCTCAACCCACAGGAGTACGACTTCACTCCGGCCTCCCAGGAAGATATGGCGGGTGGTGACGCAGCCGACAGCGCGCGTATTTGCCTGAAAGTCCTGGAGGGCGAGCCCGGGCCGCGGCGCGACCTGGTCTGCCTGAACGCCGCGCTCCGAATCTACCTGGCGGAGCGCGCCTCGGATATTCGCGAGGGCATAGCTGTGGCGCGCGCCGCCATCGACTCCGGGGCCGCGCGCGAGAAGCTGGACGCGCTACGGAAGCGCGCGCGGAGACCTTCTGGGCATAAGCGCGCTGTCGTTTGACCCTCGCTCTCAGCCCTGGGTAGAATTGCCGTGTATGGACGACTATGGGCTTGACCTGGACGAGGTCGCGCGCGTCATAGACAACGCTGAGGTCCTCGTCGTCCGCTTCGCAATCCTGGACCGACGGTTGCTAATCGATGCCCGTACGAGCGAGTCCGAAGGTCCGTTGATCGCTGTCGTCAACAAAGCGAACTCCGTGGAGGACCGTTTCAAAGAGCTGAAGAAGATGCGACCGCGTCTGCCCCTTCCCGATAAGATAATGTCGTTCATGTGGCCGCGCCAGATGGAGACGTTTCGCGTGTCCGGCCTTTGGGACAAGATCGAAAGCCGGATGGTAAGCCTGGGCGGCGAGCAGATGCTGAGCGCCTGCAAGGCAGTGTTTGACGAGTTGGCGCAAGAAGAGAAGGCAGAGGTGATGGCCGCTATCCGAGGCGCTGACACCTACCAGTCTCTGTGGGAACGCTCCGGATAGCAGAGTCGCGGCCTGAGTACAGGGCCGCCTCCTCTGGCCGGGCCCTTTTCTGTTAACTGATGAAGACGATCGACCTTCGGAGCGACACCGTCACCCTGCCCTCGCCGGCGATGCGAAAAGCTATCGCCGACGCCGATCTGGGAGACGACGTGTTCCGCGACGACCCCACCGTCAACCGTCTGGAGGCGGTGGCGGCGCGGGTCATAGGCAAGGAGGCCGCTCTCCTCACCACCAGCGGCACCCAGAGCAACCTGACGGCGATGCTATCGCACTGCCGGCGCGGCGACGAGGTGATCGTGGGTGACGAGTCGCACATCCTGCACTACGAGGCCGGGGGGGCATTCGCGCTTGGCGGCCTCGGCCTGCGCACTGTTCCCAATGACGAGCAGGGCCGGCTGGACCTGGACCAGGTGCGTAGCGCCGTTCGCCTCCCTGATGTCCACTTCCCCCCCACGGGCCTGATCTGCGTGGAGAACACCCACAACCGCTGCGGCGGCAGCGTCCTCAGCGACGATGACCTCGCGACCGTCCGCGCGCTGGCCGACGAGCACGGCCTGCCGGTCCATATGGACGGAGCGCGCCTGTTCAACGCCGGCACTGCTCTGGGCGTGCCCGTGTCGCGGCTGGCACAGCATGCGGATTCAGTGTCCTTTAGCTTGTGCAAGGGTCTGGCCTGCCCTGTAGGGTCCGTCCTATGCGGCAGCAAGGAGTTCATCGACCGGGCTCGCCGCTTCCGCAAGATGCTGGGCGGTGGCATGCGCCAAGCGGGGATCATCGCCGCCGCCGGGCTGTACGCCCTGGAGAACATGATCGACCGCCTGGCCGACGACCACGAGAACGCCCGCGCCCTGGCGGAAGGGCTGGCAAGCATCGCCGGAGTTACCCTGACACCGCCCCCGCAGAGCAACATCGTGTTCTTCGTCGCCGAAGGGTGGGACCTGGGAGAGCTGCAGCGGCGGCTCGGGGAGCGGGGTACCTACTGCTTGGACGAAGGCGGCCGCATCCGCATGGTCACCCACTACGGAATCGAGCGCAGCCACGTCGAGGAGGCGGTTGAGCACGTGCGGTCGTTGGTGGCGGCGGGAGCGTGACGCCGCTACGCGCGTGCCTGGTCTTCGCTCCTCTCCTCGCGCTGGCCTACGCCGCGGGGGCCTGCGAGTCGGAGACGTCGATCCTATCCCAACAGGACGTCGTTGCGGCCATCCCCTGGACGGCGCCCGAGGAGGCGCGCTACCGGCTGGTGGATGGCGACGAAGTGAAAGGCAGCGGCCTTCTCCGTATCGAACTGCAGGACGGAGAGTTCACGTTCAGCCAGGAGTTCGAGAGCGGCGAGTTTCGCGACGAGATTGTTGCCGTGGCGGACGCGGCCACCATACGTCCACGGTCCGTGGACCGGACCATCGACGGCCCCGACGGGACGCGCCGCTGGCAGGTGGAGTACGAGAACAACACCGCCGTGGTGGTGCAGCGCACGGAAGATGATGAGCGCACTGACGAGGTCACTGCGCCGACACAGTTCTACGATAGCTGGACGGACTTGTTCGTGTGGCGGACAATCGACTTTCGAGAAGGGTACGAGGCGACCTACGCGGATGTCCTATCGGCGACACTTGCAAAGCCCCAAGTCATCTCCCAAACGCTGAAGGTAACGGGAACTGAGACGGTGGAAGGGCCGGCCGGCACCTTCCAGGCCTGGCGACTGGAGATCCGATCTTCCGGCCTCACCCAGAAGGCTTGGTACGCCGACACAGAGAAACGACCGCTGGTCCGCTACGACAACGGAAGTCAGGTCTTCGAGTTGATATCAATGGATTGACTGGCCGGGCGGGCTTATCGGCGGGCCCCCAGGGCTGGACTCTGACGGCTGGGTGGGCGAGGGCGAGGCGGCGGGAACAACCTCCATGGGAGGAGAGGGGAGCGGTTGGGCGCTGCCGCCGACGTCAGCGATGAGCTCGAAAAAGATTACGAAGGCCGCCAGCAGAAGCAATACCGGCCAAAGCAACCTGAGCTGAAGAATTCGTAAGAGTCCAGACACGGCGCACCCTTGCTCAATCGGTTCCACCGCATATAATAGGCTAGTTGAAGCGGCAAGCGCCATGTCTTCTGTCCTGGTAGTTACCCGAGATCCCAGCACTGAGGTGCTGGCAGAGCGCGCTCTTATTTCGGGCGGCCACGACGTCATTACGGCCAACGGTTCCAACACCGCCATCCGCAGCCTGTTCAACGTCCACGTTGACGCCATCGTCCTTGACAGTGCTGTGGGTGACGCTGAGGTCAAGGAGTTCTGCCGCTGGCTCCAGAGCGGCAACGGAAGCTACCCGGTTGTCTTCCTTGCGCCTGCGGGCGCCCGCTGGCTTGTGGGCGCACTTCCCTTGAACCCCGGCCGCGACGAGATAGTGGCGAAGCCATGTGAGAGCGAAGAGATCCGCCGCGCTGTGGAGAAGGCCCTCGACGCCGCGGGAGAGGCGCGCCCCGACGTGATCACGTTCGCCAACCTGACCCTGGACAGCAATTCCCACGAATTGCATGGGGATGACGCAGCCGTTCAGCTCACGCCCACGGAGTTCCGCTTGATGTCCTACCTGGCGCGACAGCGCGGGAGCATAGTGTCTTCGGAGGAGCTGCTGGAAAAGGTATGGGAGTTCTTTCCTGGGACGGGTTCGTCGGAGTTAGTTCGGTCACACGTGAGGAACCTGCGGAGCAAGCTGCGCGTCGCTACCGGGGGAACGGAACTGGTACAGACGGTGCCCAGAAGGGGCTACCGCCTGCTCTAAGCGCCGCCGGTATAATAGTGGGAGCGGGCGGGCGTAGCTCAGTGGTAGAGCGCCTGCCTTCCAAGCAGGCTGTCGT
>MGNZ01000109.1:0-282 GCA_001795235.1 Chloroflexi bacterium RBG_16_64_32
TGGCGGTGGCTGTCGCAGAGCCTTCGTCAGGACTGGAGAAGGTGTCAGTGAACTGCGCCAGCGCGCCGAGGCTGAGCAGCGCCGTCAGCACCGCAAACACCGTTAGTGTGGTGGCGACCTTTTTGGCCATCACTATCTGTCCCCTAAGGACCTACAATGCCCCTCGTTCAGGAAGACGCGCGGCGGGTAGGCCGCACACCGCGGTCGAAGTTGAGGCCTAGGATGCCTCTCACTTAGCAAGACAGGAGACAGGGGGATGTGTTACGTCGGGTAACGTTGGGA
>MGNZ01000109.1:373-13502 GCA_001795235.1 Chloroflexi bacterium RBG_16_64_32
CCCCGGAAGGTCATATGCCTCCTCCCAACGAACGCGCGCTGGCCCGCTTCCGGCCAGACGGACGCCCGTCTGGATGCCGCCGGCCCGGCGGTAGGCTCAGCAGCGGATGTATGATGGCTGCTGTGACCGGTCGCCTGTCGAGCGCTATCGCTGTGTTGGTTGCTGCATCCCTTTCCCTCGCCCTCTCTGCCTGCGGGGGTGGCGATGGTGGTGTTCCGTCCGTCCGGCTAGTCCTGGAAGCCGACTTCAGCGAACTGCCGGCTGAGGTCGACCGCGGCGCGATAATGACTATCCTGGAGGACGTCCTGGAGCGCCGGGCTACGGAGTTCGGCGTGGACGACGTCCGCGTCGAGCGCGAGGACACCGGACGTGCGTCCGTCACCATGAGGGGAAGTATCTCCGAGGAGGACGCCCGCCAGTTGCTGGGACAGAAAGCGCGGCTAGAGTTCAGCCAGCCCACCCTCGACCAGGATGGCCGCGTCCTCTGCGAAGCGCCGAACGGTGCTCAGTTTACGGTCTCTGCGGGCGACATAACGTACGTCCCCGAGGTACCGGGAGAACGCGTGCTGCCACGGTGCGCCGGCAGCGAGGGCCAGAGTGGCGCTATCGTCTGGATTCCCGTGGATACAAGCGGCGGCCAGGGCCCGGCCGGCGACGCACCGCAGATCCCTATACAACCCTTGAGGGCGACAGTGGAGAGGTCGGGGGCGCCTGTGGTCATCGTTGCCTTCTTCCCTGAGAGCGGCGCTCGATTCCAGAAGATCACGGCGGGGATGGTCGGCTTACCGCTCGGCATTCTTGTGGACGGGGAGCTGCTCGCCGGGCCCAGGGTCGAGGAGCCGGTAACTAACAGTAGAGTTGTAATTGGCGGCCTCAGCCTGCCCAGGGCGATCATCTTGGCGGCCCAGTTGTCCGCAGGCGAGCTCCCTGTGCCCGTAAGCGTGATTAGTCTTGAACGGACGGGCGAATAGGCGGGCTTGCGGTACGCTGGCGGTTTAGGGACCGCTCGGCGGAGGTTGAACGCGGCGGTCGTACCGCCGGGCCCGTAAGCGTCCTACGTCTCGAACGGACGGGCGAATAGGCGGGCTTGCGGTACGCTGGCGGTTTAGGGACCGCTCGGCGGAGGTTGAACGCGGCGGTCGTACCGCCGGGCCCGTAAGCGTCCTACCTGGGTCCCCGCTGGCTGGCGCTTATCTTGCCGACCGGCGACGCATCGGTGATAGCGGCTCAGGGCAGGCGCCGGCCGCAGTTGAGGCAGTAGTTCGCGCCGCTGGGCGATGGCGTGCCGCATCCATTGCAGGCAAGGGTCTGCTCTGGCCGCTCCTCGCCGGCCTTGGTGACGTCATGCACCGCCGGTGCAAAGCGGTGAGCGGAGAACGCCAGGATGCTGGCTACCGCGAGGATGGCGCCGGCGGCTGCCGAGACGTAGACGCCCTCGCCCGTTTCCATTAGGCTATCGAGATCGATGCCAAGAAATGCGTTCAGGTCGACGCCGAGCTGTTGCTGAGCGTTGCCGAGCGCCCGCTGGGAGTCGAACAGATTTACGAGCGCGGTGGCCAAGACGACGGCGCCCACGGAGGAGTTAAACAGGGTGACGAGGCGGAAGGCGGTGGCGCCGCGGTCGAACCACAGGTAGGCGACGAAACCAGCGGCCGGAAGGGCGAGGAGTAGGGTGATAACGCCGTCGCCTTCGTAGCCGTAACGAGTGACGTTGGCGATAGATCCAAAGATGGGCACCTCCACGTTGAGGGAGGTCCAAGGTAAGAAGGCCGCCACGATGGCCAGGCCACATGCGAGGGCAACGGAGATCGTGTAGGCCAGTCTGATGGGCATCGTATCCCGACGCTAGCCCGCACCGGTCCGGGCGCACTTCTGGGGGACTGCTAGGAACTGCGTAGATGACTCCATAGCGGGAACATTTTACGCTATCGGGCGGGCGATCCGCCTGCCAGGGGGCTTCCGGCAGGGGTCCTCGCTGTGCGCTGCCTGGGACCGCCTAGTTGCAGGCAGATCGTTCGTCGGTGAACGCCCACTCCATGAGAGTGATGGCGTCATCGTAGATTGCGGAGCTACCTAATACTGAGACGACGAGGCGTCTCCCGTCCCTGTCTGCCGCCGCCACGATGGTCCCTCGTGCCTCGTCCGTAAAGCCGGTCTTGACCCCGATTGAGCCGGGATATGTATTGAGGAGACGGTTGCCGTTCCACACCGGGGGGCCATCCCAGGCCGGCTGGTATGTGGGAGTACGAACGATGGCTGCCAATTCCGGCTGGCGGATGAGTTCGCGGCCGAGCATGGCGATGTCGAAGGCGGAGGTGTACAGATCGGGATCATCGAGACCATGGGGGTTTGCGAAGTGAGTGTCGCCAAGCCCTAACTCGTTCACCTTAGCGTTCATCAGGTCAACAAAGGCGGGGACATCGCCTCCCACGTGTTCGGCGAGGGCGATGGCGGCGTCGTTCCCCGAAGGGAGGAGCAGCCCAAAGAGCAAATCACGCACGCTCATCCGCTGCCCGGGCTCCAGCCCCATGACCGTTGAGTCTGTCGAGGCCGAAAGCTCCACCCCATTGATTCGCACATCGACCGTCTCCGCGAGGTCGGCCCGTTCGAGAGCGACGAGAGCAGTGGCTATCTTGGTGAGGCTGGCGGGCGCCAACCGATCGTGGGCGTTATCGGCGTACAGCAGCGCTCCGCAGGGCTCTTCGATGATAGCGGCCGCCCGGCCGGTGATCGTGGGTGGCGTGGCGCTGGCGTCAAGTGGGGGTCTGTCTTGAGACGCCGCGCAGGCGTCGCCTGGGGCGCATGCCAGCGGGGGAGGAGCGCCAACGGTGCAGTTTTCGCCGGTCGGGCACGCTGAGGAAGCGGCTGGTGAGGAAGATGCCGGTAGCCCGCCGGCGGCCTCGGGCAGGCGGGAACCCAGAATCACCAGCCCGATCACCAGCGCCAGTGGAAGCACGAGCCACCATTCGTGCTGCGTCGGCCGCCTGCGGCGGAGCGGATACCCGTATCTAGACCTATCCATCGGCTCTATATGAATAGAATGCGAAAAACGCGTGTTTGGTTAACGAGATCTACACGGTTGGGAGGAGCGGATGCGGCTGGTGAGGGTCGCGAAGTGGGGAGCGGGCTGGTGTCACCACCAGATAATATCGTCCAACTCATGCTGTTCGGCATCCTCGTACGCACTGGTCCAGAGATTGGTGGCCAGGTACTTCCAGCCGCCGTCGGCGAACATTAGGACGAGGTTGCCCCGGGGAAGGCGTTGGGCCACCTTAAGGGCGGCGTGGAGCACGGCGCCGGAGGAGATGCCGGCGAAGATCGCCTCCCGGCGCATCACCTCGGCCGTGGCCCGGAAGGCGTGACGGGTGCGCACCAGGATCTTACCGTCCAGCAGGTCAAGGTCGACGATGGGCGGAACGAAGCCGTCGGCCAGGCTCTTGAGGCCCTGAAGCTGGCTGCCTGGATGCGGCTCCACAGCGATCACCCGGGTGTTACGGTTCGCCTCCTTGAGCCGGCGACCGGCGCCCATCAGGGTGCCTCCGGTGCCCAGCCCAGCTACGAAAACATCCACCTGGGGGAGGTCCTCAAGGATCTCCGGCCCGGTCGTGTCGTAGTGGGCCTGGACGTTGCTGGCGTCGGCGAACTGGTCAAGGACCAGCCACCCCTCCTGTTTGCCCAGCTCCCGCGCCACCTCGATTGCGTTTCGCATCCCTTTCTCGGTTGGGACCCACTCCACGGTGGCGCCATACGCCGCCAACATGCGAGGGATTTCCGGACCGACGTTCTCCGGCATGACCACACGCACCTTATAGCCCCGGGCGCGGCCGACCATGGCGAGAGAGATGCCGGTGTTACCGGTGGAGGCCACGACCAGCGTGTCGCCGGGACGGAGGTGTCCCTTTCTCTCGGGACCAAGCATCATCCGCCGCGCGATGCGGTCCTTCACGCTACCGGTGGCATTCTGGCCCTCCAGCTTGGCGAAGAGACGCACGCCCGGCCTTGGGCTGCAGTTCCGCAGTTCGACCAAGGGTGTGCGCTTGGTGGCGTGGAGGACGTCGTCGTGGTGCATGGCCTTCCATCCCCTGATTTCACTTGGCCGTTCGAGGCGGGCACAAGCTAATGGTGCCTACCATGGTACGCGGGCGCAAGCCTGGCGCCTGACCACGCGGATGATATGGCGATAGGGGACGGGGTGACCCGGATGAGGCGGATGTTCAGGAAGGGGAGGCGCTTACTCTGAACTCGCGACCATAAGCCCGATATGAATCTGAAAGTACGTCGCCGCTTCGAACTGCGGGTTCCCGCAAAGGTCAAAGCCGACAGGGGAGAGGGAACGGCGGGTCCTTGGTGGTTCTGCACGTGACGGCGCAGCGAAGGGCAGGGCCCCCGCTCCCTCTGACGCCGAACAGGATCACTATGGCGCATTAGTGTGGCGTCCCAGAAAAACGTAAACTGTCTCGCAGGCCACCTTGGCCTCGTTCCGGCCTCAGCACAGGAAAGGACCCCAACGTATGAAAGCATCAGTCTACTACGAAACCGGCGACCCTGACGTCTTTCGTTACGAGGATCTGCCGGATCCGATCTGCCAGCCAGGCGGCATCGTTATCGACGTCAAGGCCATCAGCATCGAGGGCGGCGATGTCCTCAATCGCGCCGGCGGCGATATGCCTTCGCGCCCTCACGTTGTCGGCTATCAGTGCGCGGGCGTCATCCGAGAAGTCGGGGCCAACGTTGGCGACCGAACCGTGGGTCAACCGGTCGTGGCGGTCATGCCCTTCGGCTCACACGCCTCGCTAGTCGCCGTTGCGGCAATGCAGACCTGGCTGGTCCCCGACGGTATGGACCTCCAGGACGCTGCCTGCGTGCCCATCCCCTTCGGCACCGCCGACGAGTGTCTCTTCGAGCTCGGGCATCTGAGGGCCGGCGAGACGGTGCTGATTCAGGCAGGCGCTGGAGGCGTCGGCCTCGCAGCCATCCAGCTCGCCAAGCGAGCCGGAGCCACGGTCGTGGCCACAGCCTCAAGCGACGATAAGCTGGAGCGCCTGAAGGAATTTGGGCTGGACCACGGGATCAACTATAGCAGCGACGATTTCGTCGCCCGCGCTCGCGAGATCACGGGCGGCCGCGGAGTCGATGTGGTTATCGAGTCCGTCGGCACAACGCTGCGGGGCAGCGTAGAATGCACTGGATATCGTGGCCGAGTGATCCAGGTTGGCAACGCCGGACGGGAAACGGACAGCCGCGTGGACATCAACGCCCTAAGCTCCAAGAACCGATCGCTCACCGGGGTCTCTTTCGCCAACTCGCTGATGCTAGAGTCTCAGCGTGCCCGCCCGCTGGTAGAGGGCCATCTCCGCGACGTGGCCAACGGGTCCCTCCGCGTGGTCATTGACCGCACGTACCCGCTCTCAGAAGCGGCCGCGGCTCACACCCACATCGAGAGCCGTCAGGCCTTCGGGCGGGTAGTGTTGATCCCGTAGAAGTGTGACGAGCAATTCAAGCACCACTACCTAGCAGTGCGAATCATCGGCAGGCGGCTTCAGGCCCCTGCTTGACGCGCCGAGGACCGGCGCGAATCCGCCCTGCCGCTGTGGGCGCTCTGGGCGCACCCCACCCGCCGCCGGGGAACTTGCCCGGCGAGCCTGCGCTGGTTATTGGCGACCCCGATGGGATTCGAACCCACGATCTCCAGCTTGACAAGCTGGCATGTTAACCGCTACACCACGGGGCCGCCCATGGCAAAACCCTCAAGTGGCGGCGCGGCCTCCTGAGGGCGATTTCATTCTATATTGGGCCGCGAAAGGTGTCAACGCATGGCCTACCGGCCCTCACCGTCGTTGGCATTAGCAGGAACTCTCTATATAATGCGATGCGAGTGACCGCAGACAGGGAGTATTCTTTGCCCAGACGCTACCGTCCGCCCGCGAGGCGGCGCAAATCGAATAAGGGCGACTCTAGTCAGGGGACGGCGGCCCCAACCTACGGGGACGCTGCAACTCCCGCACCTACCGCGCGCCCTGGGCCGGCGCCGTCAGCCGCTCCGCATGAGCGGTCCTCGCGCCTGCGGCACATCGCGCGGGATCACAGCTACGTGTTGGGCGAAGTGCGGCTGATCGCCCTGTTGATGGCGTTTATCATCGGCGGGCTCGTGATCACCGCCATCCTCCGCTAGCTCAGTATCGCAAGCGGCTGATAGCTACCGCGCCGGCGATGATGACGGCGATATATCCGAACAGATCGTCGGTGGGCAGCAGGCTGTCGCCGATGACCAGGTTGCGCACGAGGTAGGCGGCGATGGCGCCGGCGGCGGCCACGATCTGCAGCGGAGGTCCGGACTTACGGTTTGTGGCTCCGCTTACGGCCGCAGCGATGAGGTAGCCGATGCCCGCCGCAAGGACGAGCTCAAAGAGGCCGAATCGGCCGGGGATGAGCACGCCCCAAACCGCTCCCAGGGCGGCGCCGGCGGCCAGCGCAGCGGCGGCGCCCCGCAACAGGAAGATGGGGCCAACTTCAAACTGGGGGAGCTTGCGGGCTGGAGCGCAGGTGGGGCAGCGGGCGCCCACGTCCGTGAAGACGACGCAGCGGGGGCAGATGGGGGTGTCGCAGCGCCCGCAGGTTAGCTCGGTCTCGGTCTTGGGGTGGCGGGCGCATTGCATCGGGAGAAGGGAGCTATGTCCTCTCCAGAACCCCTCGTTCTCGCGCCAGGGCCAGCAGCCGCTCCACGGGCTCGTCCGGGAGGGGGATATCGCCGGGTTCCCGCTGCTGGGGGCCGCCCATGCCGTGGAAATCACTCCCCCCTAAGGGGATCAGCTCGCAGCTATCGGCCAGGGCGCGCAGGCGCTGAACATCATTGCGGGAGTAGTCCTGGTAGTAGGCCTCCATGCCCACGAGCCCGGCCGGCTTCAGTTGGGCCAGGAGGTCCTCCAGGTGGTCAAGCTCGCGCGGGTGGGCCAGGGTAGGCAGGCCGCCGACCGCGGTCAAGGTTTCGACCACCTCTGTGGGGGTGAGGCGCTCCCGCTCCACGTAGGCAGGGCCGTTACGGCTGAGGTAGAGGTCGAACGCCTCATTCACGGTGGCGACGTGGCCGGCCTCCACCAGGGCGCGGGCGATGTGAGGGCGCCCGACGGCGCCTTCGCCGGCCAAGCTATGGACTCGCTCCCAGGGGACGGGCTTGCCCAACTCAGCCAGCTTCTCGACCATCCTGCGCGCCCGCCCCAGGCGTGACTCGCGGAGGTTGACCAGTTGGCGCTGGAAATCCTCGTCCCGCCAGTCTATGAAGTGGCCCAGGATGTGGACCTCGGAGCCGGGCACGTCGGTGCTCATCTCGATGCCGGGGATGAGGGTGAGGTCCGGGTGACCTGCGGCGGCGGTGAGCGCCTCGGGCAGGCCCTCAGTGGTGTCGTGATCGGTCAGGGCCATGACGCGGACGCCGCGACGGTACGCCAGATCGATTAGCTGTGTGGGGGTCAGCAGCCCGTCTGAGAAGGTGCTGTGGGTATGGAGGTCGGCGCGGCTGCTCATTATGGCACCTCACGGTCCAGCCGCTCGATGGCGGTGGCGCGGCCGCTCTGTTCGTCGACCTGGATGAGGACGGCGTTGAAGACGACGGGGCCTCGCTCCGACGTAGTGAAGCGGGTGGGGAGCTGGCTGAGGAAAGCCTCAATCACGGGCCGGGTCTCTATCCCCAGGATAGAATCGCGTGGGCCGACCATACCTACGTCGGTGACGAATGCGGTGCCCTTGGGCAGTATCCTGGCGTCCGAGGTGGGGATATGGGTGTGGCTGCCGACGACGGCGCTGACGCGGCCGTCCAGATACCAGGCGAGGGCCGCCTTCTCGCTGGTGGCTTCCCCATGCATGTCCACGATGATCACCTTCTGGTCACGGAGGGTCCCCAGGGCTCCGTCGGCGGCGCGAAAGGGACAGTCGAGGTCATCGGGCATGAAGGTGCGGCCCATGAGGTTGATAGCGGCGACGCCGCCATGGGTGAGAACGCCTCGACCGGGTGCGCCTTGTGGATAGTTGAGAGGGCGCAACACGGGCGCTTCGCTGTCCAGGACAGGGTAGATATCCCGGTAGCGCCAGATGTGGTTGCCGGAGGTGATGATCTCGACGCCGGCGTCAAACATCTCGTCGGCGGTGGTGGGTGTGAGTCCCTTGCCACCGGCGGCATTTTCCCCATTGGCGATGATAAGGTCCGGGTTGTGGCTTCGTCTGATCTCCGGGATGAGGCTGGATAGAGCCCTACGTCCCGCTCTTCCTACGACGTCACCGATTACCAGTATGTCCAATGCGGGTCAGGCCTCCTAGCGAGGGAGACAATCGCCCATCCGGACGGCGCTCTTGTGAAGAGCTACTTCGCGTATTCAACCGAGCGCTTTTCGCGGATGACGGTAATCTTGATCTGGCCGGGATAGTCCAGGCTCTCTTCGATCTTCCTGCT
Organism: Chloroflexi bacterium RBG_16_64_32; assembly: GCA_001795235.1. GTDB lineage: Bacteria > Chloroflexota > Dehalococcoidia > SM23-28-2 > RBG-16-64-32 > RBG-16-64-32. Next base: position 8,817 of record MGNZ01000109.1, read on the forward strand.
GATCTCCTTGGCCATTCGGCCGGCGCCCAGGTCGTCGATCTCCTCAGGCTTTACGATTATACGGATCTCGCGACCGGCCTGGATGGCGAAAGACTTCTCAACCCCGGGGAAGGCGTTGGCGACCTCCTCTAGGGCCTCCAGGCGTTTGAGATACTGGTCCAGCGACTCGCGGCGGGCGCCGGGGCGGCTGCCGCTGATGGCGTCGGCGACGATGGTGATGACGGCCTCCACGCTGGAGGGTTCGACCTCTTCGTGGTGGGCTTCGATGCAGTGGGCGACGCCGGCGTGGACGTTGTGGCGGCGTGCCAGCTCGGCGCCGATCATGGCGTGCGTGCCCTCCACGTCATGGTCGATGGCCTTACCCAGGTCGTGCAGAAGGCCGCCGCGGCGGGCCACCTCCACGTTGGCGCCAAGCTCGTGGGCGATCATGGCGGCCAGGTTGGCCGTCTCCACGGCGTGTTTGAGCTGGTTCTGGCCGTAGCTGTAGCGGTACTTGAGGCGTCCCAGAGTGCGGATAATCTCCGGGTGGAGGCCGGGGCAGCCGGCCTCGATGGTGGCCTCTTCGCCTGCCTCCTTGATGGAGGCCTCGACCTCTTTGCGGGCCTTCTCCACCATCTCCTCGATACGGGCAGGGTGGATGCGGCCGTCTGTTAGGAGCTTGGTCATGGCCACTCGTGCGGTCTCTCGGCGCACAGGGTCGAAGCCGGAGAGGGTCACGGCGTCCGGCGTATCGTCGATGATGACGTCGACGCCGGTGGCGTGCTCCAGGGCGCGGATGTTGCGGCCCTCACGGCCGATGATGCGGCCCTTCATATCCTCGGAGGGGAGGGGCACGACGGAGGTAGTCGCGTCGGAGGTCACATCGCCGGTGAGCCGCTGCATGGCCACGGCGATGATCTTGCGGGCCCGCTTATCGGACTCGTCCTTGACCTCTTGCTCGCTCTCGCGAAGGCGTCTATTAGCCTCGTCTCGGATCTCACGGTCCACCTGAGCCAGGAGGAGCTCTTTGGCTTCCGCGACCGTGAGGCTGGACACGCGCTCCAACTCCTGCTTGCGCTGGTCTTCTAGCTCCTGGAGGCTGGTTCTCTCCTCCTCCAGCCGTGCCTCCTTGTCCTGGAAGTTGCGCTGGCGCTGCTCCATCGAGTCGAGCTTGCGGTCTACGGTTTCTTCCTTCTGAATTATGCGGCGTTCAAGCCGCTGGACCTCCTTACGCCTGTCCTTCAGCTCCGCTTCAGCTTGTTGACGGACACGGAGGGCCTCTTCCTTGGAGTCGAGGAGTAGCTCTTTTTGTCGTCTCTCGGCCTCGCTAAGGATGCGCGCGGCGCTACGCTCAGCGGCGGCGATACGCCGCTGCGTAATTCGTTGCTGAAGAATTGCACCGCCAAGTACACCCCACAACCCACCGAGAAGGCCGACGCCGATTGCCAGAATCGTGCCTTCCGGCATCGTAACCTCACTTCCTGTATTCGATTTTCGGGGATAGTCGATTGGATTCGAACCGGAGCGGCCAAATGTGACCGCTCATATCCATCTTACGGCGCGTCAGATTTGAGTGTCAAGGAAATGGCTAATTCTGGCAATCAATTTGAGCGGATGTCATCGATGGCGCCTATCTAGTTGCGGGCGGCCCCTGGGGTGTGCCCCCTGGGCACGGAAATCAGCCGCTCAGGTGAGGGTCTTCTTCTTCGGCCAGCTCCTGCCACAGCCGTTCTACCGTCCGGCGGACGGTGTCGTAGTCGAAGCCGCGGCGGCGCAGGAAGTCCACCAGACGGCGGCGGAACTCGGGATACGGACTGGTGCGCAGAGATAGCGCACGGCGGCCCCCCGCACGTAGCGCCGCATCCTCTTCGTCTATCTGCTCTAGCAGGGGGCGTGAGACATCGCCGCCCACTCCCTTGGCCTGGAGCTCCTGGCGCAGCAGGCGCCGCCCCCGGGGGCTGCTCCGGTGGCGGCTCTCCACCCAGCCGCGGGCGAAGGCGGCGTCATCCACGAGGTCCAGCTCGCGGAGGCGTTGCAGCGTCCCGTCCACGAGGTCCGGAGAAGTTCCGCGGCGGGCCAGGCGCTGGCGGAGCTCGCTCTCGCTGCGGGGGCGATATGAGAGGAGGCGCAGGGCGGTGGCCATTGCGCCGGCCCTTGATTCCGCCTCCCGAAGAGAATGAACCGATTCGTCGTCAACCTCGTCTCCGGCGCGCAGACCTGCCTGGACGGCGACGTCCGGTGAGAGGCTGAGGACGAAGCGGCCGTCCAAGAAAAGGTTGACCCGTTTCCCCCGGCGCTGCTTCTCGATGGCGGTGATGCGCACCGGTCAGGGGGAGGGGAAGACGAAGCCGAGGCCGTAGCCGGCGGCGGCGATGGCGGTGCCGATGACCATGATCTCCGCGCCGGAGAGGAGGGGGTTGCGGCGGGTGAAGCGGGCCTTGGCCACGCCCATCACGAAGAGCGTGGAGACGGCTACGATTATGGAGGTGAGGACGGCCGTGATGTCGTCCAGGAAGAAGTAGGGGATGAGGGGCAGGACGGCTCCGATGATGTAGGACACCCCCATGGCGGCGGCGTCCTTTGCGGGACTGGTCTCAATGTCCAGAGAGAGGCCCAGCTCCTTCTCGGCGAGGGTGCGCAGCATCAGATCGCGGTCCTGGGCCACGCGCTCCGCCATCTCCACAGCCTCGTCGTAGCGGAATCCTTCTCGGCGGTATATCTCGATGAGCTCGGCCAGCTCTTCTTCCGGTTTGGTCTCGATCTCGCGGGCCTCGCGGGCCAGCTCCGACTCCTGCACCTCGCGCTCGGCGCGCGAGCCTAGGAAGGCGCCGGCGGACATGGACATCATGCCGCCCAGGGCGCCTGCCAGGCCGGCGATGATGACGGTTCGGCTGGAGTCCGTGGCGGCGGCCACGGCCGCGCCGAGGGTTGCGGTGGTGAGAAGGCCGTCCTGCATGCCGAAGACGACCTCCCGGATGCGGGTGAGGGCGGCGATGCGCTCCTTCTCGGTCTCCACCTCGGAGAGATTTTCGGCGAGTAGGGGTGGCTGGGCCGGTGCGGGCGCCGCGGGCGAGGACCGCTCCAGGGGAGGCGCCTTCTGGCCGGTCTTCCTCTCCAGGTCGGAGAGCGCCTTGAGGAACGTCGCCAGGTGACGCTTTTCGCCTTCCAGCGCCACGCGGAAGCTGTCGGCGGCGTCCTCGCGTCCGTCCTCGATGGCGGCGGCGACCATGCGGGGGTACATCGTCTCGAACTCGTATGCCTCGCCCTCGGTGACGGCCTTCAGGTTCACCAGGCTGGACTTGACCTCGGCCATCGCCTTGAGGTGGTTGAGGGCGTGGATGGTCTCGGCGCCGGCGGCCTCCATGAACGCCTGGGCCACCTCCGGGTGACCCTCGTCCATCGCCTTGAGCGCGTAGGCGACGTACAGACGGTTGGCCTTGGCCTCACCCAGGAACGCGCTCCAGAGGTTGCGTTGGGTCCGATCCATGATGGCGCTACCGGGGAGATGATAGCACGGCCACGGGGGCGAGGGATGCGGCTGGCTACCCGCCTGGGGAGGATTCGTTTCCGGCTGGCGTGGCGATCCCGACCGGCGCCGCCGCGCCGGCGCGAATGAGGTTCTCCATCTGATCCAGGAGCTGGGGGTTCTCTCTGAGGTAGGCTTTGGCCTGCTCGCGGCCCTGGCCCAGCCTTTGCTCCTCGAACAGGAAGAAGGAGCCGTGCTTCTTAACGATTTCGGCGTCTACAGCCAGGTCCAGCACGTCGCCCTCGTGGTTGATGCCTAGCTGGGGGCCTTGGAAGATGATGTCGAACTCCGCCGTGCGGAAGGGGGGCGCCAGCTTGTTCTTCACGACCTTGGCCCGCACGCGGCTGCCGAAGATGGTGCCGGCCTGCTTCAGCGACTCCACGCGGCGGAGGTCTATGCGCACAGAGCTGTAGAACTTGAGGGCGCGGCCGCCGGGGGTGACCTCCGGGTTCCCGAACACTATGCCGATCTTCTCACGGAGCTGGTTGATAAAGATAAGAGCGGTGCGCGAGCGTGAGACGGCGGCGGTGAGCTTGCGGAGCGCCTGGGACATGAGGCGGGCCTGCAGGCCGGGCAAAGAGTCGCCCATGTCGCCTTCAATCTCCGCGCGAGGTACGAGAGCGGCTACGCTATCGATGACGATGACGTCGAGGGCGTTGGATCGGAGGAGCGCCTCGCAGATCTCCAGGGCCTGTTCGCCGGTATCTGGCTGGGAGACGAGGAGGTCTTCGAGGTTGACGCCGAGGGATGATGCGAAGGAGGGGTCCAGGGCGTGCTCCACGTCCACGTAGGCGGTCTGGCCGCCTAAACGCTGGGCTTGAGCGATGATGTGCTGGGCGAGAGTGGACTTGCCCGCCATCTCCGGCCCGAAGATCTCCGTGATGCGGCCGCGCGGTATGCCGCCCACGCCGAGGGCGATATCGAGGGCGAGGGAGCCGGTGGGGATCGTCTCCACGGCGGCGTGAGCGGAGGCCGCTCCCAGGCGCATGATGGAGCCGCGGCCAAACTGCTTCTCGATCTGGCCGATGGCCAGCTCCAGGGCCTGCTGGCGCTCCTGCCTGCCGTCGCCGCGGTCGCTCACGATAACTCCTGTGTGCCTAGGACGACGGCATAATAGCACGGGGGGTCGGTGTCAACAAGGGCTGTGTGACACATCAGTGCGCCTAGGCGAGGAGTCTGGT
>MGNZ01000110.1:0-6005 GCA_001795235.1 Chloroflexi bacterium RBG_16_64_32
ACCACACGGGAGGCCCCAAGAACTCCTTCGGCGTGAGCGACCCGGAGCTGGACGCGCTGCTGGACGCCCAGCGGCGGGAGTTCGACGAAGATGCCAGACGGGAGATCGGCTTTCAGATACAGCGCTACCTCCTGGGGGTAAAGCCGGACGGAAGCGGTCCACTGGAGCTGAAGCCCGACACCGCCGCTTTTGCGCGGCTGGATTACGCCACCCTGATAGGCGCGGGCGTATCCTGGCCGTACTACAAGAACCGCTACACCTTCCCCTGGTTCGGCAACAACCACTGGGGGGCAAACCAATGGTTGGACCGCAACGATCCGTCTTTCCAGGGACGGGAGGCGTAGCGACGGCGATGAGCGGTAGCTGAATGACCGCTGCCGCTCGCGGCCCGTCTTCCGTTGGCTGGCCAGGGGCCTAGAAAACGGCGACGGTGCTGCCGCCGTCTACCTGGATAGTGGCGCCCGTGATGTAGCGGGCCTTGGTGGAGGCCAGGTAGACGACCAGGTTGGCAACGTCATCAGGATCGCCCAGGTGGCTCATCGGTACGCGGCGCTCCTCGATCTCGATCGCCTCCTCCATGGCGATCCCATCGCGCTGGGCGCGCTCTTCGATGAGTGATATGAGACGCTCTGTAGCGATGTTGCCGGGGCAGACGTTGTTCACGGTAATCCCTTGCGGCGCCAGCTCCCGCGATAGGGTTTTGGCCATGCCCACCACCCCCAGACGAGTGGTGTTGGAGAGTATGAGCCGGTCTATGGGCTGCTTGACGGCGATAGACGTGATGTTGATGATGCGGCCGCCGCCCGAGCGTCTGAGGTAGGGAAGGGCCTCACGCGTGGTGCGGATGGCCGACATCAGGTTCTGATTGAGGGCTTGGAGCCAGTCGGTCTCGTCCATTTCATCGAAGGTGCCGGTGGGGGGGCCGCCGGCGTTGTTCACGACGATGTCCAGCCGGTCGAAGGATTTCACCGTCTCCTGGACGACCCGCTTGATGTCCTCGTAACGAGACATATCGCACACCAGGGAGAACACCTCAGCGTCCGTCTCGCGTCGTATGGTGCTTGCGGTCTGGGCCAGAGCGGCGTTGCCGCGGGCGCATATGGCGACGTTACACCCTTCGCGCGCCAGACCGATGGCTATGGCGCGGCCGATCCCTTTGCTGGAGCCGCCCACCAGGGCGGCCTTGCCCTTCAGTCCCAGGTCCATGAACTAAACCCTCGCCTGCGTATGATGGTCTTGGGCGTATCCTATGCCTTGGGCGGTCACGGTTCAACGTCCGGGTTGAGGAATGGGGTAGGGAGCTGACGGCGGCGACGTTCCGTTGCTGCATGCTTTTCGCGGGCAGCACCACACCCTTCAGGCTGCGGTCCCGTTGCCCATCTCCCAGAAGGCATGAATCGGCGAGGGCTGGCGACCTGCCCTTGACGATCCGGGTCGAGTCGGGCTAAAGTGCGGCTGACAACAGAATATCGTTGTGGTAGGGGTCCCCGCGACCCCTCGGTAGCGGGCCGCTCGCTGCCGGGGGGCAGGGGTCAAAAGCGAAGCCGGTGAGAGGCCGGCGCTGTCCCGCAACTGTATCCCCGGGCCCCGACGCGTCGGGGTACCGGGGGAGCCAGGTCGCCTGCCCCTGTCAGTCACCAGCCTTCGCGGAAAGGCGTGGGATTTAGCGGCGACGCGGTTCCCCTGCCTGAGCGGGCAGGGGTTTTTCGTTTCGCCCGCCCACTGCCTTCCGGCTAGTCTCCGGAGGTATAACGTCATGAGGCTACGTTTTCTGGCGACCGCCATCGTGCCCCTGGTGGCGCTGATGGCGCTGGCATGCGGCGGTGGCGCGGGCCCATCGCCAACGCCGCCACCCACCGAGGAGGCGGCTCCGACTGCGCAGGCCGTGGGCTTCTCGTTCGACTGCCGGGCCCCGGCGCAGGCTACTGGGCCGGACGCCGCAGCGTTCCCGGCGGACGTCACGGACAGTATGGGCAACACCGTGACCCTGGCGGCGACGCCGCAGCGCATCGTGTCGCTCTCAGCCGGGCATACCGAGATCCTGTATGCCCTGGGCGCAGGCGACCAGGTGACTGCTGTGGACAGCACCTCGGATTGCCCGCGGGCGACCGACGGTCTGCCTAAGGTGGACGCTTTCACTCCGAGCGTTGAGGCGATCGCCGACCTCGAGCCGGACCTTGTGATTATCTTTTTCGACCCCGGTGACCTGCAGTCGTCGCTCCAGGGTCTGGGAATCCCTGTGCTTAACCTGGCCGCTCCGGATTCCGTGCAGGGCGTGTACGACCAGACGGCATTGCTCGGGGAGGCCACGGGCCACGCCGGCGAGGCGGCCGACGTCATCGCCGGCATGAGAACGGCGGTCGAGGATGTCCAGTCAACACTGGCGGACGCCGGCGAGGGGCCGAGGGTCTTCCACGAGATCGACAGCAGCTACTTCAGCGTTGGGTCGGGCACCTTCATCGGCGATATGTATACCGTCCTGGGGGCGAAGAACATCGCCGACGCTACCGGCGAGAACTACCCCCAGATGGGCGCCGAGGCGATCATCGAAGCGGACCCCGAGGTCATCGTTCTGGCCGACGAGGACGCCGGCGAAAGCCCGGATACGGTCAAGGCCCGTCCCGGCTGGGGTGGCGTCTCCGCCGTGCGGAATGAGCGCATCTATACGGTCGATCCTGACATCGTTTCGCGGCCCGGGCCGCGTCTGGTGGAGGCGCTGAACACACTGGCCGCGTACCTCTATCCGGAGCTGTTTCCGTGAACATCGTCCGCCGCGCGCCGGCCCTAGGCGCCGCGGAGCCGCCGGCGCCGTCCGGAGCGGGGGCGCTGGCCGGCATGGAGCGCTCCCTTTGGCCCCGCTTCCTCGTCGCCGGGGTCGCGCTCATGGGGGCGATCGTTCTGGCAACTGCCGTGGGCCCCGCGGGTATCCCGCTGGACGCCACCGTGCGAATCATCCTCTCCCGCCTCACCGGTGTGGAGACGGGCGACAGTCTACCGGCGCTGTGGCGGGACATCATCTGGGAGGTGCGCCTGCCGCGGGTGCTGCTGGCGGGGCTGACCGGGGCCGTGCTGGCGATGGCAGGCGCGACGTACCAGGGGGTGTTCCGCAACCCCCTCGCCGATCCCTATCTGATCGGCGTGGCCACGGGGGCGGCGCTGGGCGCCACCGCCGTCATCGTGTCGGACACACCTCACTCCTGGCAGGGCCTCAGCGTCCTGCCGCTGGCCGCGTTCGGCGGCGCCGTCGTCTCGGTGCTCCTTGTCTACAGTGTCGCCCGCGTGGGCAACACCGTGCCGACGACCACGCTGATCCTGGCGGGCGTGGCCGTGGCTTCGCTGTCCACGGCAATCACCTCGTTCCTGATGCTGCGCAGCACGACGCACATGTTCTCCGTTCTGTCTGTAGTGCTGGGCAGCTTCAACACCGCCACCTGGGGAGAGCTCACGTGGGCGCTGCCGTACGCCGTTCCCGCCGCCGTCGTCATCCTCGCCCACGGCCGCGTCCTCAACGTCCTCAGCCTGGACGAGGAGCAGGCCCGGCAGTTGGGCATCAACCCGGAGCGGACGAAGCTCGTTCTGCTGGGCGTCGCCTCCCTGGCCGCCGCTGCGGCGGTGTCTGTGGCCGGCACCATCGGCTTCGTGGGGCTGATCGTGCCGCACGCCGTGCGCCTCATCTGGGGCCCCGACAACCGCCAGCTCTTGCCGATGTCGATTCTGTTCGGCGCCACCTTCCTCATCCTGGCCGACCTCCTGGCCCGAACGGTGGACCAGCCGTCAGAGATCCCGGTGGGCATCATCACGGCCGTGTGCGGCGTACCTTTCTTCCTCTACCTGCTGCGCCGCGCGCGCATGGGGGCTTATTGGTGAGGGGCTCGACTGTCGAAAAGGCCACGGCCGCCCTGGATGCGCGCGGCCTCACGGTGGCGTACGGTCCGCGGGTGGTCTTGAGCGACGTCTCCCTTTCCCTGCAGCCGGGGCGGCTGCTGGGGCTCGTAGGGCCCAACGGCTCCGGTAAGACCACCCTCATCCGCGCGATCAGCGGCGTCGTCGCACCACGGGCGGGAGAGGTGCGGCTGGCCGGCGATGACGCCCTGCGCCTGTCGGCGCGCGAGGTCGCGTTGCGGACCGCCGTGGTGCCGCAAAACCCGCATCTCCCGCCGGCGTTCACGGCGCTGGAGCTGGTGTTGATGGGCCGGACGCCCCATCTGGGGCTGCTGGCGGCGGAGGGGCGGGCGGATGTCGAGGCGTCGCGACGGGCCATGCAGGCGACGGACACCTGGGAGCTGGCGGGGCGGCGGATCGGCGAGCTCTCCGGCGGCGAGCGACAGCGCGTGCTGGTGGCGCGCGCTTTGGCTCAGGAGACGCCGCTGCTTCTCCTGGACGAGCCCACGGCCCACCTGGACGTGGGCCACCAGGCGGCCACCCTGCGGCTGATGGCGAGGCTGTGCCGGAGCGAGGGCAAGGCCGTTCTTGCCGCGATCCACGACCTCACCCTGGCCGCGCAGTTCTGCGACCGCCTGGTCATGCTCCATCAAGGCCGCGTGGTGGCAGAGGGCAGCCCCATGGAGGTGCTCACGCCTGACCGTCTGCGAGAGGTGTACGGCGCCACGCTGCACGTCCTGGCGCACCCGTTGACGGGTCGGCCGGTGCTGGCCCCGGACGGTGACACGGGGTAGACTGTTGGCGACCATGGCACGGCGGCCGTCAGCGTCCAAGCTCTACACCCGCACCGGCGATCTAGGTGAGACCGCGCTGTTCGGCGGTGGCCGCGTCCCCAAGGACCACCCCCGAGTCGAGGCTTACGGCAGCGTCGACGAGCTGAATTCGACCCTCGGCGTGGCCGTCTCGTTCATCCGGCAGCGCCGCGCCGCCGCCGCCCTCCAGGCGATCCAGAACGAACTGTTCAACGTCGGCTCGGAGCTGGCCAGCGAGTCCGGCCCGCGGGCCGAGAAGGGGCGAATGTTCGCGGACGCCGAAGCCAAGATCGCCGGCCTGGAGCGGCTCATAGACGAGTACGACGCCAAGGTCCCGCGCCTCCGGACGTTTATCCTCCCTTCCGGGTCGCGGGCGGGCGCATTGCTTCACCTGGCCCGGGGCGCGTGCCGCCGCGCCGAGCGCGCTGTCGTCCGCCTGTCGCGACAGGAAGAGGTGAATCCGCAGATCGTCGTCTATCTCAACCGCTTGTCGGACCTCCTGTTCGTGCTCGCCCGCTACGTGAATAAGGCTGCACGCAAGCCGGAGACGCCCTGGCGCAAGGGGTAATTGCCCCCACATGATCCCCGTCGGCGATAGCACGCGCCGCCGCATAACCCCCTACGTGAACCTAGGCATCATCGCCGCCAGCATCCTGGTCTTCCTGTACGAGTTATCGCTCAGCGCCGTCGACGTCAACAGCCTGTTCGTGGACTGGGGCGTCATCCCCGTCCAGCTCAAGGACTGGCTGGAGAGCCCCTCCGGCGTAGAGGAGCCGGCCACGGTGGCCACGTCCATGTTCATCCACGGGGGCTGGCTGCACCTCATAGGCAATATGCTCTACCTCTGGGTGTTTGGGGACAACGTGGAAGAGGCGATGGGGCACGGCCGCTATCTCCTGTTCTACCTCCTGGCCGGGACCGGGGCTGTCGCTCTGCAGGTGTTCTTCGATCAGGACGGCGCCATTCCCATGGTGGGGGCCAGCGGGGCGATAGCGGGGGTGCTGGGCGCGTATCTGGTGCTGTACCCGCGGGCGACCGTGTCGGTGCTGATCCCCTGGCTGTGGTTCTTGGGGGCGTTCCCGATGCCGGCGGCGTTCCTGATCGTGTTCTGGTTTCTGCTCCAGCTCCTGAGCGGCGTTGCCGCCCTGGGCACCGCCACGGGCGTGACGGAGGGGATCGCATTCTGGGCCCACGTGGGCGGTTTCGTAACGGGCCTGGTGCTGGTGTGGGTGTTCCGTCGCCGCCGGCCGCGACGGCGACGGCCGCCAGCGCAAGTGTGGTGAGGGTGGGATCCCGTCCCTAGATTATGGG
>MGNZ01000110.1:6028-18225 GCA_001795235.1 Chloroflexi bacterium RBG_16_64_32
GCCTTTGCACCTTGGCCTATTGGCCTTATGTTGAAGCTTAGCATCTGCTAAGCTGCCCTTGACGCCTGCGCTACGGTATGGCTTAATGACAGAGGCGCCCGGCCTCGCCGCGGCGCTTTCATCTCCACAAGGAGGTAGGGTTTCGTGCCTAACGGGTCACCTCAGATTCCTGATGATTTGGCGCAACTGGCCGGTGAGAAGGGATTCCGCTAGACCTCGTTCGCCGCGCCCTGGCGCTGGGCTTCCCGACGCAGGCGATCAAGGGGCAGATCGAGAGCGGCGCCACCGGGAAGCAGGCCGAGGAGTTCATCGCCGAGCAAGAGCGCATCCGCGCCGGTGGCGAGATCACCGTCCCCGATGATCTGGCCCAGGCAGCGGCCCAGTACGCCTGGCCGGAGAGCCTGCTGAAGCGGGCGATCGCCCTGGGCGCCCAGCCGTCGATGCTGGTCACCCAGATGGAGTCCGGTATCCGCGCCGACCAGGCGGAGCGCTTCATCGCCCAGCAGGAGCGGATGCGGCAGGTCTCGTCTGGAGAGGAGACACCGTACTTTGGCTGGATGCACGTCCCCACTGAGTGGGGGATTCGCGCCCGCCGCGGCAAGAAGGGCCTCACAGTCGGCGCCTTAAATGTCGGCACATACGGCGACATCCCCGACGAATGGCCTTACCAGACGGAGATGCCCCGCGGCGCTCATCCCATTCCGGGCGTCCCGGCCATGGGCTACTCCATATACGAGAAGGCGGAGCTTTGGGCCGATAACGCCGCCGATCTCTATGAGGAGGCGATCCAGCGCCGCTGGCGGCCCGCCACCGACATCCCCTGGGACACCCTCCAGCCCCTGCCGGACGAGATCGAGCGGGCGATGTGTCAGCTCTGCACCTACTTCTCGGAGAAGGCGCTGCTGGCCGGCGATGTTGTCGGCAAGTGGCTTCCCGAGATGTCCTACGGCTATCACGAGGTCAAGCTGTATCTGTCCACCGCTGAGTTCGACGCCGCCCGTCACTTCGAGGTGTTCCGCAAGCGCGCCCTTTCCAACGGCGGCGGCCTGGGAATGCAGAGCCCCGGCTACTTCCATCGCGCCATATTCGATGCCCGGAACTGGACTGAGACCTCCGTCGCGCTGCATATCCTCTCCAATAGCTTCCTGATGGGGCTGTACCAGGTCGGGGAATACGTCGCCCAAAGCGAGGCGGAAGCGCTGATCTTCCGACTTAGCATGCAGGACATCGCCCGGCAGATCGCCTACGGGGTCCAGCACCTGAAGTACTTCCTGCTACGAAAGATAGATCGGCGCCCGGAGGTGCACACCTATCTCAATAAGGCTGAGGCCATCATGGCTTATGAAGACGAGCAGGACACGCCGCGGCGGGAGGCGCTCATAATCCTCCTGGGCGGCGGTCTCTCCAAGGAGCAGGTCCAGGAAGGCGTAAGCAAGCTGGATTACTTTAAGCGGCGCTGGATGCGCGACTACCTGACGCGCCTGGCCGCCGCCGGCCTGCCGGAGCGGCGGGAGCACCTGCACCCCGCCCTCAAGAGGTATCTGGTAGAGCCTGCCGTGGCCCAGGCGGTCTAAGGCGGGCAGCGGGCTTGAGACCAAGGTGATAAGGAGTTCCCAATGACGCAAGAGACCAAAGTCAAGGCATCGTTTCCCTCCGTTGAGTGGTTCGACGCCCTCCGGGAAATCGTCAACGCCGACGACGTCTACAGGCGTATCGGCACCTGCGACGCGGTGGTGGGCATCAAGATTCCCGACCGGCAGAAGTACTTCCGCCTCACGTTTGAGGCGTTTGAAGTTCTGAACGCGAGCGAGGTCTCCGAAGTTGATGCGGAGGGCACCGATTTTTGGCTGGAGATGTCCTACGAGCGCTGGAAGGAAATGATCCAGAACATCGGCGACAACGGCAAGGCGGACCTCAATCACACGCTCAACACGATCGACCTGGAGGACCCCGATGGCATCGCCCGCTCCCACGACGGGTACCGGAGGGACGCGTTCTACCGCTTCAACCAGTCGTTCCAGCACCTCTTCGACTCCTCGGCCAAGATCGACACTCAGTTCGTCTAGCCCCTGCCTGCCGGCGGAAGGAGGTCCGCCTCCGGCCCTCCTGGGATAGAATGACCGGTAAAGGAGGTTCGCTATGCCCCTGCTCCAGGCCCAGGAGATGACCTACACGCGCGTCCAAGAGCTGCGGCGGGACCGCTCCATCGGCTTCCTGTCCGCCAGCGCCCTCGAGGTCCACGGCCCCCATCTGCCGCTGGGGATGGACATGTTCGCCGCCCGCTGGATGGCGGAGGAGAGCGCCCGCCGCTTCGCGGAAGGCTACCCGGACTGGACGGTTGTTCTGTACCCGCACATCCCGCTGGGCACCGACGAACTGCCCCTTCCGGGCTCAGTCGACGGCACCCAGCAGACGGTGTACCGTGCCCTCCTGGCCCACGGCGCCTCTCTGGCCGGCGCCGGTTTCGGCTATGCCGTCGTCACCAACGGCCACGGGGGCCCCCGGCACGCCGCCGCCGTCGAAGCCGCCTGCCGCGACGCCAGCCGCCGATACGGGATCAAGATGTTCTCACCATCTATTGCGGTGCTATACGGCATCGTAAACGGCGGCCGACACGAGCAGATCGAATCGCACCTTGGCCGGGCGCTGACGGAGAAGGAGCGTCAGGGCCTCCTTCACGGAGAGCACGCGGGCACGATGGAGACCTCGTTCGCGCTGGCCGAGCGCCCGAAGCAGGTGGAGGAAACGTACCAGGAGCTGAATCAGATGGGCCCACCCAGCTTCGCGCCGGTGGCTGTCCTGGGAAAGGTAGTGGCGCCACTATTCGGCGACGGGTCGAGGCGTATTCAGGAAGTGTCCGACAGCCTGGCCGGGGGCGTGGGCTGGTTGCTCAACGCCCGCTACGGCTTCGGCGGCGAACCGGTCACCTATCAGGGCGATCCGTCGGCCGCCTCGGCCGAGCTGGGCCACGCGATCCGCGAGACGATGGTCCAGGGTTGCCTGGAGTACGTGGAGAAGGTGACCGCGGGCGAACTGGCCGCCGAGGAGGTGCGCTCCATCGCCTCCGACCCCGCCATCATCCAGCCCGGCTTTTGGCAGCGGCTGGGGCTCCTCTCCGCTGTGGCGCTGGGCGCGGCCAGCCTTGTGTGGGCGCTCAGGAGGGGGTAGAGGAGGGGTGGACGCATCGGCTGACGCGGTGCGGAGGTCTGTGCCATGATCCCGGCACGCGTCAGTCTGGTCACGCTTGGGGTGCGCGATCTCGCGTCTATGCGCGCATTCTACCGCGATCTAGGGTGGAGCGAGGCCATCAGCACCGAGGTGTTCGCCGCGTTCAATACCGGCGGCGCGGTGCTCGCCCTGTTCCCGCTCGACGCGCTCGCGAGCGACGCGAACACGGAAGCGGCGACCGGCGAGGACGCGTTCAAAGGTGTGACACTCGCGGTCAACGTTGAGGAGAAAAAAGGGGTAGACGTGGCGATCGATAAGGTGCGAGCGGCCGGAGGGCGCATCGTCAAAGGGCCGATCGATGCCGACTGGGGCGGACGTTCCGGCTACTTCTCGGACCCGGAGGGCAACCTCTGGGAAGTTGCCTGGATGCCCGGGTCGTCGTTTGATGATCGGGGCGGCCTGATCTTGCCCTGAGCCTGCTTTCCGGATACCGCGCTAGCTGAATTCGAGGCGCGGCGACAGACGGGCCTCCATCTCTGCCGCCACCGCGTTGGCCATGGCTGCGCCGCTGCGGGAGAGAAGCCGCTCCAGCAGCGGTCGCCGGGGCCGCACGTACTGCAACTGTCGCGGCGTCCGGCCCATCTCACTGGCCATGTCCAGCGCCGTGTCCCAGTCCCCAAGCTCGTCTATGAGCCCCATCTCTTTGGCCCTGGTCGCCGAGAACATCTCGCCCGTCGCGTAATCCCGAACCACCTTCGGGGATAGCCGCCGGGAGGTCGCCACCGCGTCCACGAACCACTCGTAGATCTCGCCCGTCAGCGCTTGCACCTTCTCCCGCTCTTCGTCGGTGGGCTCCCGGAACGGTTGGAACATGTCCTTCAGGCGGCCTTCCTTGGTTATTACCATCTTCACGCCCACGCGTTCCAGCAGCTCCTGAACCACAGGCCGTATGAGGATGACGCCTATGGAACCGACGAGCGCAGTGGGAAGCGCCACGATTTTCGATGCCCCGGAGGCGATGAGATAGCCGCCCGATAGTCCGGAGCCCCGGATGAAGGCCACCGTGGGCTTGCGGGCGGAGAGGTTCCGCAGCGACCGGTGTATGGAATCGGCCACGGGCGCAGAGCCCCCCGGCGAGTCCACATCCACGACCACGGAGCGCACACGCGCGTCCTGGGCCAGCGCCGATATCGTGCGCGCGAACTCCGGGCCCCGAATCACGGGGCCTATCGGGCCGTACATCTCCAGTACGGCGATGCGCGGCCGGCTCACCGGGAGCCGGGGTAGAAGCGATGACAGCAACCCGTTCATGATCTGCCTCCTGTAGCGTGTCTCGCAGCTTGTCCGTATGGGTGCGGGCGCAATCAGCTCAGGGCGTCCAACTCCCGCAGCGTCTCCTGGACGGACGGGATCTCCCACTGCTGCCAGCCTAGATAGGTATAGCGTACCACGCCTTCCCTGTCCACGATGAACAACCCAGGACGTTGTCCCAGGGAGACCAGTGCGCTTTTGACGTCGTACTGGCGGTAGGCCAGGCGGTCGGGGTCGGCGAGACAGGGGAAGGGGAGGTCGTTGCGCTGAAAGTGCGCCCGGGCCCGCTCCAGAGTGTCAGGGGCGATGGCGAGGAGCTGAACGTGTCGCTTTTCGAACTCCTCCATGCTGTCCCGCAACTGCAGGAGGTGCCGGCGGCAGAACGGTCAGTGGAATCCGCGAAGGAAGACCAGGACCACGTTGCGGCCCCTGAAATCGGACAGCTTGACCTGTTCGCCCTGGGTCGAGGTCAGGGTGAAGTCCGGCGCTTGGGAGCCTACGGGGACGGTTTCACTGGGCAAGGGCATGGTGGGACGATTCTATGGCAGTGTGACCAGTGCGTCAACGCTGACTCTCCGTAGTCGAGGCGGCATCGTGGGCGACACTCTCGCCCATCCTTGTGCTATCATCTCCCCGTCGCCAAACGCGGGAGACAGCGCGTGAGAGTTATCGTCTTCACCGGCATGGGCGGCGCCGGCGTCAGCACGCTGGCCGCCGCTACAGCGGCCGCTATAGCCAACAGCGGCCGCAGGACGCTGGCGTTCGGCGTCGGGCCCGGCCTCGCCGACGCCCTCGCCACGCCTTTGGCCGGCCGGCCCACGCCTGTGGCGGCCGACCTTTGGGCGCTTGAGGGGGCGCCCGGAGCCTACGACGCACCAGACCCCTTCCTCGCCTGGCTGCGTGACCTGTTCGCCTGGCGGGACATGGACGAGACTGTGGCGGACGATATCGCCGGCCTACCCGGCCTGGTCGATCTCGCCCGCTTCCTCGCGCTGGAAGAGCATATCGCCGGCGAAGAGTTTGACGCGGTGGTCGTGGACTGCCCGCCCCTCCGTCACTCCGTTGACCTGCTGGCCGCCGTGGACGCCGCCGCCCGGTCTCTGAACCAGGTGTTTCCGCCCCGGGAGCCCACCGTATTTGACCCCTTCCTGCGCGCCCTCAGCGGCTCCTCCGTAAGCGGCGACGAGGTATACGAAGGCGGCCGCGAGATACTTCGCCGCTTCTCGGAGCTTCGCCGGACGCTCGCTGAGCGCGAGTCTGCGACCGTGCGTCTCGTCCTGTCCGCGGACAGGCGTTCCCTGGCTGAGGTGCAGCGAGGTGTGACCGCTCTAAGCCTGTTCGCCTACTCGGTGGACGCGGCCATCTGCAACCGGATTCTCCCTGAGGATGCAGGGCCCTGGTGGCAAGCACGCCGAGACGACGAGCGCGCGGCCCTGGACGATATTCGCGAATCGCTGGCTCCCTTGCCGGTCCTCGATGTCGTGCTGCATGCGCGTGCCGCGTCGGGGCTCGAACGGCTGGCCTCGCTCGCCGGTCTAGCGTATGGCAGAGCGGACCCGGCTGAGGTCCTTCACCGAGGGCCTGGCCAGGGATTCTCTCATACAGACGGCCGTTACGTCCTCAGTATCGATCTACCGTTCGTTCAACGCGAAGATATTGCGATGGAGCGTCAGGACGATGCTCTCATCGTTCATCTGGGGGGACGCAGCCGAGCGTTCGAGCTTCCGCCTGAGGTGCGGAAGCTCGATGGCGTCTCATCCGCCCTGGACGGCGAGACGCTGCGGGTTACGTTTAGCGACCAGGATTCAGCGCGGGCCACTAAGGAGGGAAGACCGTGATTGGCAAGGCCGACGAATACCTCGTGCATCAGACGGAGAAGCCGCTGGCCCAAGTGGCGTCGGACCACCCGGAGTGGCAGGATCGATTCTACTTCAACATTCACGACCGCGAGGGCAAGTTCGCGGCGATCACCGGCCTGGGCGCCTTCCCTAATCGCAAGGTAGGCCCGCACGGCATGGTGCAGGCGTACATGTTCGCGGTCATTAACGATCAGCACTACAGCTACCTCAACGTCCGCCCCATCAACGCTGATAGGGACGAGATGCAGGCTGGTACGCTCTCCTACGCTATCGTGGAGCCCCTGAAGGCCTGGCGCCTGGATGTGGCCGACGAGGCAAACGGTATCAAAGGGTCGCTGGTGTTCCGCCCGCGCTGTCCGCTGTACACTTTCAGCCGCGTCTACTGGCAAGACGGTCATAGGCTGGTCGCAAACCAGATGCACTACACCCAGGCCGGACTCTACGAAGGCTCGTTCACCGTGGGTGGGGAGACGTTCACGGACATCCTGGGCATGCGCGACCGATCCTGGGGCGTGCGTGACATGGCCAACGTGCCCGTCTGGTACTGGATCTCCGCCCAGTTCACCGGGTTCTGCATCTCCGCCTGGCTGTGGGAGACGCCGGACGGCGAGGTGATCCACGTTGACGGGGGCATCATACCGGAGGAGGGCGACGCGCGGCAGGTCACGAAGATAGAGCATGAGCTGGAGCTATGGCCGGGTACGAAGCGGCCCAGGATCGGGAGGTTCACGCTAACCACAGCGGATGGCGAGCGGATGGCGCTGGAGGCATCTGAGATCGGGACGATCTTCCTGGGGCCGGTTGCCAGCGCGTGGTCCGACTCTGACGCCAAGGCCCTGGGACACGCCGATGCCAGCGCTTTCGGGTTTGACCAGCACTGCCGCTTCCGGATGAACGGCGAGACGGGCTACGGCATTGTGGAATACATGATGACCGGGGGCAGCCGTCGCTATGGCATCCCGCGCACGCAGATGGGAGGGTAGGGTCTAGGCGGGCGTCTGGGCCCGGCGGTCCTCCAGGATTCGCCGGAGGGCGGTGATCATTTGAGCCACGTTGAGCGTCCCATACACGGGGAAGCTGAACAGGGCGGGCTCGTCGATGTTGTAGATGTTGCGGCGGCCCACCCGTTTCTTCTCGATGAAGCCGCCGTGCTCCAGGTCGCGCACGATCTGGTATACGGCGCGCTCGGTGAGGTCGGTGCCGCGGGCTATCTCACGTAGGGTGGCGCGGGAGTTCTGAAAGAGGTGGGTCAACACCAGACCGTAATTGCTTAAGAAGTTCCATTTCTTGGGCATGCTAACCACTCCTCTTGGCGGGGACGCAACTACCGCAGATTGCCCCGGCCTGTGCCCGATGATCGGTTTCGCCGAGATATTCCCCGATTATTGTCTCGCAGTGCCTTGACACCCCTCCGAAGGCCAACGTATGCTTTCCGTGTCGATATAGAATTGCGTTTCTGCTTTGAGTCACTTGCGGATCGATATTAAGATGCCGGTGTCCCGAACCGAGAAACTACTTTGCGGTATATGGATACAAAATTCAAGTGATATTATGCGCCTAACATTCCTGGATGTCTAGCTTTCTCGCCTAGCAAGCGCTAAGTTTTTCAGGAGCACGCACCCCGTAAGATGCCATCCCTTCCCAAGCTCTTCCGCTCCTCCGCCACCGACTCCGCCGACGGGGCGGCCCGTCGGCTCGACCAGTTCGCGGAGAAGTATCAGCAGTTCTTTCCCCGCGTCTTCGCTTACGTTTACGGCCGTGTCCGCGACGTCCACCAGACGGAGGACCTCGTGTCAGAGGTGTTTGAGCGGGCCTTTCTCAAGATGAGCTCCTTGCGCAACGATGAGGCGTTCTCCACCTGGCTGTTCACCATCGCCCGTAACGTTGTCACCAGCCAAGCCCGTAAGCGCGGCCGCGAGACGGTCGTGGACCCCGACATCCTGCGTTCGGTCGTCGCCAGCAACGTCTCGGTGGAGAACGAGATACTGGTCCGCGAGGAGGTGGCGGCCGTCATCGACTGCTTGAAGACGTTCCCCCAGCGCGAGCAGGACATCGTCTCCCTGAAGTTCGACGCGGAGCTCGGCAACAGCCAGATCGCCAAGATCATGGGCCTGAGTGAGGCTAACGTTCGCGTCATCCTCTTCCGCACGCTGCGCAAGCTGCGGGAGATCATGAAGTCCGGCGCCGCGCCCCGCGAGTAGGGGCGACCTGAAGCCTGCCCCCCTCAGGCGGGGTCGTCCGCAGGCAAGGCGGGGGCTAACCTGGTCGGCCTAACAGGCGTTTACCATTTGAGTGGGAGCGATGTGGCTCCCACCGTAGTAGCCCCTCGACGTGGCTCTTCACGTTCTTCCACCCACGCCGGGGGGTTCTTTCATTGCGGCATAGGCAGCGGCCCCGCCAGCCAGGGGTTTCGGTGCGTGGGCCGCGATAACGCATATCCGCTCGTCCTGAGCCTGTCGAAGGTCGAGCGCAGGGGCTCATGGTTCGCCAGGCTCACCATGAGCGGGACACGGCGGTTCCCGGCTACGACTTCTTCGTCTCCGCCGTCCGCGGGCCGATCACGCCTTCTGTACGCAGACCCTCGATCTCCTCCCACGATAACCCCGCCTCCAGCAGCACCTCCTCCGTGTGCTGGCCGAACTCCGGCGCCGGACGCCGGATGCTCCCCGGCGTGGCGTGTAGATTAACCGCCGGGCCCACAATGCGCATCGGCCCATAGGAGGGGTGCTCGAAGGTGGTCACCATCTCGTTCTCCACGACCTGCGGGTCGGAGGCGAGGTCGCTGTACTCCTGGACGACCTCCACGACCATGTCGTGCTGTCGCAGCAGGTCGACCCACTCGCGCGCGGGCTTCATGGCGAACAGCTCGTCCAGTTTGGCGATGGTTGCCATGAGCTCAACCGCGTGGGTGCGCATCCAGTCGATGTCCAGCACCTCCGGCTCCGGGAGGACACCTGTCGCGTCCTGCATAGTCGAGCGAAAGACAGGCCAGTAGCGGCCCATCTGGGCCATGGCCAGCATCACCCACTTGCCGTCCTTTGCTTTGTAGTGGTTCCATATGGGGCTGGTCAGCCGCCGTGATATGCGGGGTATCGGCTGGCCGGCGTAGGTGCCGGTGGTGGCGTAGCTGGTGACGTTGAACGCTTGCGAGGCGAGGACGGCCTGGAGGAGCGACCCGTCCAGCTCCTGCCCCTGGCCGGTGCGCTCGCGGTGGAAGAGGGCCAGCATTATGCCGTAGGCGAGGAGGAAGGCGCTGACCTGGTCGGCGAAGCCGTTGAACGTGCGCGTGGGCGGCGTCTCCGGCTCCCCGGTCACGCTCATCATGCCGCCGCGGGCCTGGGCCAGCGGGTCCAGGGCGGGCCTGGTCGCATCGGGCCCTTTGAGCCCGAACCCCGACGCAGAGCAGTAGATGAGGCGGGGGTTGGTCTTGGACAAGGTCTCGTAGTCGATCCCCAGGCGTTTGTTCACGCCCGGCCGGAAGTTCTGCACCACGACATCGGCGCCCTCCGCCAGGCGGTAGAACAGCTCGCGCCCGCGGTCGGTCTTGAGGTCGAGGACGATGCCGCGCTTGTTACGGTTGTGCGTCTCGAAGTAAGCGTTGACGCCGCCGGGCGTCACCTCGTAGCGGATCAGTGAGCGGCCGGGGTCCGGGGAGTCCGGCCCTTCTATTTTGATCACGTCCGCGCCCCAGTCGGACAGCATGGCCGTGGTCATCGGCCCCTGCTGCCAGACGGTCAGGTCCAGGACGCGTATGCCCTCAAGCGCCTGCGTCATCGGCTCCTCCCAACGTCGCCAACGTGTAGGGGCGACCTTCAGGTCGCCCGCAGAGCAGTCAGAAGCGATCCTCCGGAGAAAGGATATTCCCAAGCTGACTCTACGAGACCAGCTCTGACCGGGTTATAGAAGATGTATTCAGCCACCGTCCGCATGTCTCCGTCTTTTCTAAGGACGTGCTCATGATAGCCCTTTTGCCAAAGCGACTGCTTGAACGCTTGACGATAGCAGTAAGCTGACACCTGCTTGAAGGTTTTCATGAATCGAATCAGGTTGCTACCTTCCCCACCCTCGAGAAGAAGGTGGAGATGGTCAGGCATGAAGAAGTATACGAGCACCACCATGCTGTGGCGAGGCGATGTCTTCTCTAGGGCCGAGACGCACATCTGGATAGCGCGGCCATTATGGAAGAGAGCGAAGCGCTGAGCAGTTGAGATGACCACGCTGAAGGCGGCCGGGCCTTGATACACCTCTGGCGCCAGGCGGATGCGTTTTGGGGTCGGCAGCAGGCTGCTCATGATCCGCACTCAGCGGGCGACCTCAAGGTCGCCCCTACAAATCTGTATCCCTGCGATGCTCTCGTCCTCGGTCTGCCGGCCGGACGTCACCGCGCGCCCGCCATCTCCCGCAGCCGCGACATCACTATAGGCAGCGACCGGCCCGCCGGGGCCCTCAGCACGATGTCCGACATGTCGGTAAGCGGCGTCTCGTTGGGGTTCACCTCGATGAGCCTGCCCCCGTTCCGCTTGACGTCGACCGGAAACCCGGCCGCCGGGTAGACCACTGCGCTGGTACCCACCAGCAGCATGCAGTCGCACATCTCGGTCTGTAGAAGGCACTCGTCCAGGGCATCGCGGGGGATCGGCTCCCCGAACATCACCGTATCGCTCTTGACGATGCCGCCGCAGTCGGGGCAGGTGGGCGGCAGCTCGTCGATGGCGAACTGGTCGAGGGGCCAGCGCCGGCCGCAGCCCAGGCAGCGGAGTTTGGTGCGATTGCCGTGGATCTCCGTAATGGCGCGGCTGCCCGCCTCCTGGTGAAGGTTATCAATGTTCTGGGTGATGATGTGCTTCAGGTATCCCAGGTCCTCCATCTCCTTGAGGGCAAGGTGTCCGGCATTGGGCTTAGCCTGGGCCAGGGCGTCAACCAGCTCCTGGTAGGAGCCGGTGCGACTGATCCGCTCCTCCCACCACTGCTTGGGGTCGTCCAGGAAGCGGTCGTAGCCGCGCATGTCCGGCTCGCCGTACTTGGTCCACAGGCCGCCGGGCCCGCGGAAAGGCGGGATGTCGCTCTCCACGGAGAGCCCGGCGCCCACGAGGGCCACGACGTAGTTAGCGGCGAATATGAGCCGGGCCGCCTCGTCTACGGCCTGGTCCAGGGCCTGCCCTGAGCCTGTCGAAGGGGCCGGTTCGGTCACGGGTTCGCCTCTGTCCTCTCAGGTGTGGCCTCCGCCGGCGTCCCCGCGCGCGCCGCCACCACCGTCACCAGTACCGACCGCTCCCGGGGGCCGTCGAACTCCGCCAGGTACACGCCCTGCCAGCGCCCCAGCGCCAGCCGCCCTCCGACCACCGGCGCCGCCGCTGAATGGCCCACCAGGCTGGACTTGATGTGGGCGTGGGCGTTCCCCTCGAGGTGGTGGTAGGAGGCGTCGCTTGGCACCAGCGCTTCCAGCTTCTCCAGCAGGTCGCGGCCCACGTCCGGGTCGGCGTTCTCGTTGATCACCAGCCCGGCCGTCGTGTGGGGCGCGAACAGGTGGCAGACGCCTTCGTCCACTCCGGAGCGTCGCACGGCTTCGTTGACCTGCCCGGTGACGTCTTCCAGGCATTGGGGGGATCGGGTGCGCACGTGTATTCGTTCCATAGCTACTGCCTCCCTTCGGCAGGCCCTTCGACTGCGCTCAGGACAGGCTCAGGGCTGGCCTTCGCCGACCCATTATAGCCAGTTGGGACAGCGGCGGCAGCCCCCGCCGCAGATGGGGAGGCGGAGGATGGGATTGGCGGTGCCGGAATGCGGGTCTTATCCGCACCGCAGGCCTATGGTCATTAGGAGAATAGACCGCGACAGCAGAGCGCTTATGCTTCGGCG
>MGNZ01000110.1:18266-20678 GCA_001795235.1 Chloroflexi bacterium RBG_16_64_32
TGTCCCACCGAATTGAGTGTCATGTTGTCTAGTCAATGACCATAAGCCTGGGGCACGGGCGGAGTGGGTAGCGACCGCGGCGCCTCTTGACCCCACGCCAGCCTCAGGGCTAGGTTGTTGGTGCCATGGCCAGCGTTCTTACCATCGCCGGGTCCGACTCCAGCGCGGGGGCCGGTGTCCAGGCCGACCTCAAGACGTTCGCGGCCCTGGGCGTCTACGGCACGTGCGCCGTGACCGCCATCACGGCCCAGAGCACGCGCGGCGTCAGCGGCGTGCAGGACGTATCGCCGGAGATGGTGGCGGCCCAGATCGATGCGGTGGTGGAGGACATACGGCCGGACGCCGTCAAGACCGGCATGCTTGCGAGCGGTCCGATCATCGAGGTGGTCGCCGCCAAGGTGAGGGAGCACGGCCTGCCGAACCTGGTGGTCGACCCGGTGATGGCGGCCAAGAGCGGCGACCGGCTGTTGCGGGAGGAGGCCATGGCGGCGCTGCGCGAGGCCCTGCTCCCCCTGTGCACAGTGGTGACGCCCAACGTGCCGGAAGCGGAGGTGCTGACCGGCCGGCATATCGTTACCGATGAGGATGCCCGCAGGGCCGCGGAGGAGATCGTGGGCCTGGGGGCGGGCGCGGTGGTGGTGAAGGGCGGCCACCGGGCGGGGGCGGACGCCGTGGACATCCTCTACGACGGCAGCACTTTCCAGGTGTACTCAGCTCCCCGCGTCGACACCACGTCCACCCACGGCACCGGCTGCACCTTCGCCTCCGCCATCGCCGCCTACCTTGCCCGCGGAGAGCCGCTGGCGGAGGCAGTTGGCCACGCCAAAGAGTATCTTACGGAGGCGCTGCGCCGCGCATATCCGATCGGCGGCGGGCACGGGCCCGTCCACCACTTCCACCGCTGGTGGGAGCCGTAGCGGGCCACGCGCGGAGCCAGCACCTGAGCGCTGCCGGCAGTTGGTCCCACCCGCACTGGTCTAGGGTGGCGTAGCGTGGTATATGGGAAGGCGGCGCCCGCTGCGGTGGGCGCCGCCTTCGCGTATCCGCTTCTGCTAGCGGGTACTGGAAAGGAGAAAGCTCAAAGTCCGGTGATCCCAGTCCCACCGCCGGCGACGATGAGACTGCTCACGATGAGTGCCGCTAGGATTGACAGTGCAATCATCGTTGCGATCATCCCAAACCCTCCCATTGGGTTCAATTCCAGGTTATCCCTCGTCCTGTAATGCGTCAACCGCTTCTTTACGAACACAGGGTTGAGATTCGGTTAACGCGGGAGTCGCGGGCCGCTGCGGCACGACGCAGGAGACGGGTAGGTCAGGGAGGAGTGCGCCGTGGCGCACCAACCCTGCGATGCGTGGTGCTCTGGTGACGCAAGGACAGCAAGTGGCCTAGAATTGCGCCTGGAATAGCTTGTATCGGCTGGAAGGGGGACAGGTATGAGGGCGACGGAAGAGCTGATGACCGAGCACCGGGCGATCGAGCGCATGCTGGTCGTTCTGGAAGCGGCTGCCCGTCGGTTGGACGAGGGCCAGGCGGTGCGGCCGGGCCTGTTCCGCGATGTGGTGGACTTCGTGCGCAACTTCGCCGATCGCTGCCACCACGGCAAGGAGGAGGAGCACCTGTTCCCGCGCATGGAGGCGGCGGGTGTGCCACGTGCGGGCGGGCCTCTGGCCGTGATGCTGTTCGAGCACGACGAGGGGCGCGAATACGTGGCCGCCATCGCGGACGCCATCGATGCCTATGAGAGCGGCGACAGTTCGGCGGCCGGCCAAATCGCCGAAAACGCCCGCGGCTACGTCGGGCTGCTACGCCAGCACATAGCGAAGGAGGAGGACGTGCTCTTCCCCATGGCCGACGGCGTCCTGGGCCCGGACGACAAGCGGGAGCTGGAGGAGCGGTTCCAGCAGGTGGAGGCGGAGGTCATGGGCCCCGGCGTCCACGAGCGCTATCACAGCCTGCTGGAGGACCTAGAGCGCGAGCTGGGCCTGGAGTAGTGTCCGAGAATCGCCGGAGTTTTGGGCTCACCTGCCTGGCGTCAGTCGAAGTGTAGCGTCTTGTGGGCGCCCGTGGCCATCGTTGTGCGGTGGTCGGAGTGGACAACTCAGGCGAAGCCTGAGAGCGAAGCGCTTGTCCACGCCGTCGACCGTTGAATCAGGCGGCCTTCTCCAGCTCCCTGAGGCGTAGTTTGAGCAAACGGTTGGCCCCCTTTCTGGTCCAGCGCATGCCTTGGCCCTTGAAGCGACGGCCCACCATGAGGTCCATCTGCTTTTCGATGGCCCCTGACCCCTCCACGGCGACTGTCCGAGCTTCGGGCGAGAGCCGCTGCCTGAGGCGGCGAGCGCCGTAGAAGCCCTCCTGGTTGGTCCGCAGATAGGTCTCCAGTTGGGCCACCCGCTCGTGATCGCCGTCGCC